>CALHUZ010000299.1 GCA_938039305.1 uncultured Saprospiraceae bacterium | reverse complement strand
AAAATCATGACTACTTAATACACTTTTCCAAGATTCATGACCTCGGAGAGGTCAAATATCAGTAGTCGATGGTTTCAACCATCGGTTATAAAATCACCACACAATCTCGTTTGGCGTGCGTTTTTGATTTTCAAAAACCATGACAAACGAATCTATAACCACAAGTTCTGTGTCCAGCACCAACCACCTACGCTACAACCTCCTTCCTTCCTGCAATCCTCCTTCCCCAAAACCTCTTCCCAAACCATACACAACCTCCAACAATCAAAAGAAACGGCCACATACCAGCTAAGATTAATACAAATCCTAACAAACCATTATAACCATTGATAAATGCAGACGCAATCTCATGACCAAAATGGCGATCATCTGCATTGGCCAATGCTGGATGATAGGCAACTAATTGTAAGCTAAGCGTACTATAAGACACCTTATTTCTAAGATATTTCATCCTACCCTTCTTAGACTCAATCTCTTCTTCTATGTGTCTCACCTTTTCTTGAATGGTAATCATATCCTTTATGGAGTCAGCCTTATCCAATAGCTTCAGATATCTCTTTAAGTATGCCTCATTATTTTCTAATCTCAGTGCAAGATCTGTGTATTCCTCAGTGACATCTGTAGCATTGACACTTTTGTCTTTTACAATTCCTATTCCATCACTAATTCCAGTGAGCATATTGTCCCATTCTTTGATAGGTATCCTGAGGACAAGACTATAAGATGATTGGTTGTAGCCTTTATTATAATTTTCACTTTGATAATGTCCATTGTGCTTACTTAATACTGAGTCAAGTTTCGACTTGCCAATTGCTAAGTCATTCACTTCAATGGTCATGTTTCCATTTTTGATGATCATAGTTTGTGACTCTGTCGCTTCCAGAACAGACTGCGATACAGCAGGGCTCTTTGTATATGCCTTTTGGCCTGTGATGGGATTACTGCTATATGCGAATTCTTCCTTTTCAAAAAGAAGGTCAGTTGAGTAATTTTGATCGGATGTAGTCTCTAAAGAGTATGCCGAAACATCTCCTACTGAAACATCAATTCTTTGTTCTTGTGTTGATGATCCATTTGAGCTCATCTCATTGCACCCAAATGTTATCAATAAGGTAAACAGAGCGACTAAAGAAACCAATAAGTACTTCATATCTGTGTGCTTTATTAATTAGATGTACCTAAACGGTAAAACACATAAAGAAAATTGTAAGTGATATGTTAATAGGGAAAGTTGCCGACATGAATCAAGGGTAACTATACCGAAGACAAAAATTCAGATGAAGGGTTCCACCCTCCTATCTGCTCTTGCAACTCTTACCTCTCACAGCAAATTTTTCTCGGCTTTCGATTCTCAAGAAAAGGGATAACTTTAACCGGGCTTACCAATCACTTTGTGCTTGGGAGTCCCTACTACATGGGTAAACTCCAAAATTATCGGACTAAGATTCGGTTCGTACAGTCTTCACCATGTAGCACAAATTATCGGACTAAGATTCACACTGTATAGTATTAAGAAGGTGCTCGCGTTAAAAATTTCTGAAACCTTGGAAGAAATTTAGCGAGTTCCTTCTGGTATCGAATAGCCGTAAGGCGTATGAGATAAATACATTACAGAGTGTGGCCTTTTGTTGCTTCGTTATTTTGGCCAAGCAAAATAATGAAGACGAAGTAATTAAATAGAAAACTGATTACTGTGTGAGATGTAGTCACAGCAGCCATTCGCAGGAATAAATCAACCTAAAACGTTGCTTACAGCAACACTTCAAACAAAAATCAACAACTCATTACATAAACGCTACACTTCATGACAATTGACTTTTAAATCTGGTGCAACCTGACCCATATTTGAGTCATCGAACAATTACAAATTATAATAAGCATGAAACGCCTTAGCATCCTAACCAAAAGATCAACTTATATATCAACACTCACGATAAGCCTTGCTGTCATAGCGATCCAGGAGTATGTAGATCTCACATATTTGATACTTCCAAAAACAAGTCTACAGTTCACTACATTATTTCTACAGTTGAGTACATCTGATTTTTTCTTGACGCTAGTATAGGTTCATATTTACATTATCAAACCAAACAAAACATAAACCATGTTACGTATTCACTTCCTTTCACTGTTACTGATAATCAGCTTCACAATCAGTACAAGCACATCAAACCTATTTGCGCAAAGCAATTACTCTTATGAAATAAACAATGGTAAGAGTAAGATTAAAATCAAAACACCTTTTACTTCATTTGAAGTTGAGTTCGAAGGCGAAATCACCTTATCTGATGACGATTCGGACATAGTTGCCATATCAAATGCGGGATACATAGAGATCCAGAAAAAAGCGTTTGGCAATAAGCGACGCATTGTCATTGATGCTAATCGCAATGGAGAACTCACTAAGAAATACTATGTGGGTCGACGAGAGACTGCATTTACCCCTGAGGGAAAAAAATGGTTGGCAGAGATGTTAGAAGAGATTGTAAGGACAACAACTATTGGGGCCGAAGGACGAGTAAATAGGTTTTATAAGAAAGGTGGTGTTGATGCAGTGATAGATGAAATAGAAGATCTCGAAAGTGACAATGTGATGGTTCATTACTATGACCTCTTATTAGAGAAGGACATCAACGAAGAAGAGATGGCTACAATCATTAATTCTGCTGGTGATGAGATCGAATCGGATCACTACCTATCTAATCTCTTAAGAGATAATCGTAGATCCTTCATGAAGAATGATAAGACTATCGATGCATTTATTAATGCTGCCGGATCTATAAGCTCTGATCATTATGTCTCTGAAGTGCTAAGAGATGCGATCAGCTCTTCTGATATTAATCAAAGACAAATCGAAATGTTGTTAGAGATCACTGATGATATATCTTCTGATCACTACATCACAGAAGTATTTACAACACTACTTGACGAAAGAGACTTGGACAACGCTAACCTTAAGAAGATCCTTGAGTTGAGTAACTCCATACAATCAGACCACTATAAGTCAGAAGTACTTAAAGAGGCGCTTGATTCGAGAGATGAGTTAGACGAGCAGTCATTAGCCATACTACTTAACGCTATGGAGGATGTTGGATCGGATCACTATGCATCAGAGATTATTAAAGAGGTTAAAAACCAGCGTTTGACAGACCCGATGGTCGCCCAAGTGATCGCTTTTTCTGC
>CALHUZ010000298.1 GCA_938039305.1 uncultured Saprospiraceae bacterium | reverse complement strand
ACTCCAAACGCATCACCACGCCAGAAGGCTCGTGCATCTCGCTTTAATGAAGGCATCACATATGGCCCTGTACCATGACATATGGCTGCTATATAGATATTCTTATCGTCATAGGTGATCATGGCCTCTGTCTGCATTTCCGCATCGGCGCGCACGCCATCGATAGGGAATGACATCCAAAAGTCTGTTGCTCTTTGAGCAGATTGCCATATGGCTTCATCAAGAGAACCATCGACCTTGATTTCTTCGGTAGTCTTTGTGATATGTAGTTGATACTCCTCTTGGAGATTGGCATTTCCTTGACTAAATAAACAAGGTTGACAATGGGCAAAGACAAAAATCAAAAGGAGTAGATTAAAAGCACTTTTCATATTCATATTACAAGTGCTCTAATGTATGAATAAGCTGCTGTTTGACCATGCGAAGTAGCCAAGTCACTCTTTTAGTAGTATGAACGGACAGAAGGATATGATCAAAGCTGTTGTCGCAGTTTGATGAAGCTTACTTGTTCTCGCATAACCGGGCTTAGAAGTTGCCCAAAGGCATCTCTTTATTTTCTGAACTTATTTCAAAACTTGCTTCTCATACTTTTACAGGGATGAGAATACTCTATTGTTTAACACCCGCATATGGGATGCCTGCTAATCGGTGCATGTCATAATCAAAAGTGCTCAAGTCATTAAGACTGAATTTTGAAACATTGTCATGACCACATGATCGAGCAACCACTTTAATCAGCTCATTCGTTGCGGTGAAATAATTAAAAAGTTGTTGCGCAGAAGCTTCTATGATCAATCTTTTTCTTAGTCCTTCTTTTTGTGTGGCGATGCCTACTGGACAATTGTTGCTATGACATGCTCTCATACCTAAACACCCTATAGCTTGTAAGGCTGAATTAGAAACCGCTATGGCATCAGCACCTAACATCATTGCTTTCGCAAAATCTTCTGCAACCCTAAGACCTCCTGTTATGATCAATGAAATATCTGATCCCACTTTGTCCAGATGCCTTCTCGCTCTTGCTAGAGCAGGAATAGTAGGTACGTTGATATTATCTCTTAGTATGGTTGGTGCAGAACCAGTTCCTCCTCCTCGTCCATCCAAAATGATATAGTCGACACCCACTTCAAGTGCGAAGTCTATATCAGCTTCTATGTGACTGGCGGCTACTTTATATCCGATAGGGATACCGCCAGTCCTTGATCTCACTTCTTCTGCCACTGCTTTGAAATCCGCAACTGTGAATAGGTCAGGGAAGGCTGCTGGTGATATTGCAGTTTCGCCCACTTTTAATCCTCTAACCGCTGCAATCTCCTCTGTTACTTTATGACCAGGTAAGTGACCTCCAGTTCCTGTCTTCGCTCCTTGCCCTCCTTTAAAGTGAAAGGCTTGCGCTTTCACTACTTTGTCCCATGAGAATCCAAACTTCCCAGAGGCTAACTCGTAAAAGTATCGCGAGTTGTTCTCTTGTTCTTCGGGTAGCATACCACCTTCTCCACTACATATGCCAGTTCCCGCAAGTTCAGCACCCATAGAGAGCGCTACCTTAGCTTCACGTGATAGAGCGCCAAAACTCATATCAGAGACAAATACAGGTATCTTTAGAGTTAATGGTTTGGCTGCATTTTTTCCAATTGTAACTTCTGTTTCAACTGGCTCTTCATCCAGCAATGGTCTTTTAGCCATCTGAGCTGGGAGGAATTGGATTTCTTCCCATTTGGGAAGTGTATTTCTATCAACCCCCATGGCAGCAGAAGGGCCATGATGACCCCAGTTTTTCAAACCATTGCGTGATAGTTCTTTGATGTAAGATGTATATGGCTCTGTTGATTCAACATGTGTATCTGCATACTGACCTAAGTATTCATCCCTTTTAAATGGTTGTGGATGTGCGGCGAGATATTCATCTATTTCATCCTCATCTATTTGGAGCTCACCATCGCTAATTTCACTATGGAATTTGTGAAGCGCTTCATTGTTATTATACTCACTAATCCCGCTATCGACTCTGTAATCCCAGCCATGAACACCACAGATGAGATTGTTTCCCTCTACATGTCCATCAGACATGAGTGCACCACGATGTAAGCATCTGCCATATAGGACTGATACTGCTTCCTCAAATTTTACAACCACAAGATCTAAGCCGTTGACTAAGAAATGTGCCGGTTGTTTTTCAACTAAATCTTCTAATTTGCAAAGTGTGTATTTCTTCATGCTTAATTATTTCGATATTATAAAACTATATTTTTCAGAACCTCTTAGTGATTCAAATTTGATGTTATGCATCTTTCAGTCTTTTGACGACCCTCTCAATGCTTAAGCCTTGACCAATAATTGAGAATACGACAACGACATAAGTTGCCATCAATATGGCATCTCTTATGTCTCCTTCTTCCAATGTCAAGGCAAGGGCTATAGATATGCCACCTCTAAGGCCTGCCCATGTTAAAATGGCCATTGTCTTCAAATCAGCAGAGTGCTTTTTTGGCAGAATGATATTGCCAACCAAGATGACAATGACTCTTGAAAGAAGAACAAAAATAATTGACAGAAGACCTTGAATAAAATAATCTAAATGGAAGTGTACAGCTATTATTTCGATGCCGATGAGTACGAATAAAATAGAATTTAGAATTTCATCTATTACTTTCCAGAAAATATTAAGATGTTCTTTTTGGGTCGGGGAAGTGGATTCTTTATTCATACTCCAGCCTACAATGAGGCCTGCAACCACCATGGCCAAGGCACCTGATAAATGAAGGATGGTAGCTATGCTATATCCTGCCATTACAATTGCTACAGAAACATGAACTGAGACAACAGGTTCTTTAGATAGACTTGATAATAATTTCTCACCTAAAAATCCCAAGATGAGTCCAAGTAAGATCCCGCCACCTACCTCTTGCGCAAATTCAGCTGAGATATGGCTAAGCTCAAAACTTGCTTCAGACATTGATGCCAGAGATAGAAGGGTCAGAAATATCACAATGCCTACACCGTCATTAAATAAGGATTCTCCGACGATCTTTATTTCTAATGATTTAGGGGCTCCAGCTTTCTTCAATAGAGCTAAAACAGCGATTGGGTCTGTTGGGGATATCAATGCTCCAAATACTAAAGAATAGTAATAACTAATCTCTATCCCCATTATTTGAGCGGAATAATAAAAAAG
>CALHUZ010000297.1 GCA_938039305.1 uncultured Saprospiraceae bacterium | reverse complement strand
AAATAATATTCTGTACTTTGCTTGAATAACACAAACTAACTATGCCAGCATACGATTTCACGTTCTATCATTGGGAAAAGACAACTCCGGATAAGCCATTCTTAAGACAGCCATTTGGTGACACATGGGAAGTATACACTTGGGCTGAGGCAGGCCAGATGGCACGAAGACTTGCTACAGGTCTCTTATCACTTGGACTACCTGAGAAAAGCCATATCGGCTTAGTATCGAAGAACTGCAGAGAGTGGGTCATCGCAGATATAGCGATCACAATGGCTGGATATGTGTCAGTGCCATTTTACCCAACCTTGAAGGCGGATGCAGTTAAAGAGTTGATTGACATAGGAGATGTGAAAGCCTTATTTGCTGGAAAGATCGATGATTGGGAAGGTATGAAAGATGGTGTGCCATCCGATGTACCTATCATAGCATTTCCTCATTATGAAGGCTGCTCCGAGATTAAAGAAGGTACCCAGTGGCATGACTTCCTCAAGCAACATGAACCGCTTCAAGGGGAACCATGTCCAGATCTGGATGATATCTGGACTATAGTCTTTACATCAGGTACCACTGGCACTCCGAAAGGTGTTGTGCTGCCTCATTATATATCAGAATCAACTAAACAAGTAACAGAGGCGAACAATCATCTTAAGGTTTCGCTTGAGGGAGATAATCACTTCTTTTCATTCTTACCTCTCAACCATATTGCTGAGCGAGTCGTTGTCGAAGGCAACTGTCTGAGATACGGAGGCATGATTTCCTTCTCAGAGTCTCTGGACAACTTTGCCAAGAACTTACAACAATCACAACCGACGCTGTTCTTTGCAGTACCAAGGATATGGACCAAGTTCCAACTTGGAGTTTTGGCTAAGATACCGCAAGCGCATCTCGACGCAGCCCTTGCTGGCCCTGATGCTGAAGCCACTAAGAAGAAGTTACGCTTGTCACTTGGCATGGATAACATAAGAGGCTGTATCACTGGAGCTGCATCTATACCTGAAGCCACTAAAGATTGGTACAAAAAGTTGGACATCCCGATCGCTGAGGGATATGGTATGACAGAAAATTGTGCTCTTTGCTCTTCTCTTGAGGCAAAACAAGATAGGCCAGGTTCAGTTGGTAAAGCCTTGCCTGGTGCTGAGATTAAAATTGATCCCGAGACTCAAGAGATCATGATGAAAGCCCCTTATGTCATGAAGGGTTACTATAAAGACCCTGAGAAAACAGCTGAGGTCATTCAAGATGGTTGGCTAAGGACAGGAGATCAAGGTCGGCTTGATGATGAAGGATATCTTTTCATAACTGGTCGAGTAAAAGATACTTTTAAAACTGGAAAAGGACAGTTCATCGTTCCTGCTAAGATCGAGAACCACTTTACAGACAATGAAAATATAGAACAGATCTGTCTCGTAGGACTCGGATGTCCTCAACCTATAGCACTTGTCATGCCATCCGAGATTGGAATTGCAAAATCGAAGGAAGAGATAAACGACAGTCTGTGCGCTACTCTCGCTGCCGCAAATGAAAAACTACCTTCATATCAGCGAGTATCGACTCTTGTTGTGACCAAAGATCCATGGACGATTGCCTCTGGACTTATCACCCCTACTTTGAAGGTACGTCGTAACATGATGCATCAGAGATATCAAGATTTACTAATGGCATGGCATGAGGATGAGGCGAGTGTGATTATAGAAAGCTAAGTAGTATCTAAATACTCTTTTATCGTTTTCTCTTTTTGTAGCTTGCTCTTTCATGACTATAATATCTCCAGCAGCAACAGTACTCATCATTCGTGAAGTAAGCACAGGAGGTATCGAAGTGCTGCTTTTGAAAAGAAGTAGCAAGCTCGCTTTTGCTCCAAGTTTTTGGGTCTTTCCTGGTGGACGTATAGATCCCGAAGATGGCGACACAGATGAAGCAAACTTAGAAAAGACAGCTAAAGTTGCGGCTGCCCGAGAAGCATATGAAGAAGCTCGTATAAAAGTAGCCCCTGAAGATCTATATCAGTTCTGTCATTGGACGACACCGACAGGTGGTAAGCGTAGATTCGCCACATGGTTTTTTCATTGTCTGGCGGCACCTGATAAAACTGATATAACTATTGATGATAGCGAGATAGTCGATCACATTTGGCTTTCTCCAGAAGATGCCCTAAGCAAAATGGCAAGTAACGAAATCCCATTACTACCACCTACTTTTATAACCCTCGAACGCATCAAGCATGCTCAGACATACGAAGCCGCTAAGGCAGAGTTTGAACGAACGGGTATCGTGACCGCAGCGCCAAAAACGTCCTTAATCGACGGTATATTCACCTGCCTTTACAAAGGTGATGCGGGATATGAATCCGAAGACAAAAGTAAATTAGGGAGTAGACATCGGTTGATTATCGATCAAGTCAAAGGCAACTATTACTTCGAGTATGAGGGATGTGATGAGCCACCAGTTAATGGGGGTGCATTTGTAAGTTCTTCCTCTTCTTAAACTCATAGACCAACGAAGCATAATTCAGTCAGATTTTATCCATTCTACCTTTTGGCACTGAGACTAAATTCGTACATTAAGGTTGCTAACAATCTATGCTTCGATGCGCTTGACTCTTCTACATCTAAAAGAGATACTCAGTCGCGAGTTCAACCTCTTGGATGATACTCGAAGCAAGGTATTGTTGATTTCTCTAAGCGCTTTCTTTGCAACCGCATTCATCTTAGTCTATGACCCGCTTGGCATCTCTTCCTTTAAGATTAATACCCAACTGGGAAATGCGCTGACCATATATAGTGCAGGGATAGTAGGTGCTTCTACCCTTATTCTCACGCAGATCATTCTTAGGCCTCTCTTCAACCTTAGAGCATTTAAGGTCGGTAGTTATTTACTCTGGACATCATTTGAGTGTGCCTTGATATGTATCATCATCTTTCTTGTCTTTGGTGAAAGAGGACTTCCCTTATGGGATGAGTTCATGCTCACTTCGAGATTTGCTATCATACTTGCTTTAGTACCATACACTATCTCATGTCTGATGATTGCTCTATTCAAAGACAAAAAAGAAGGTGTCTTGACTTCACAAAAAGAGCGGTTGCTATCACCAGAGCTCATTACTCTTTCGGATGAAAATGACAAATCCGTTATCACCTTGAAGGCTGACAGCATCATATTCATGAAGGCCGCGGATAACTACGTGGAGGTTTACTACTACGATCAGAATGAAGTCCATAAGAAGTTGATTCGAACTCGCTTAAAGCAAATGGAGCAGAAGATAGAACATGTCGATCTCGTAAGGACACATCGGTCCTATATCGTCAACCAACAGAAGATCAGAATCGTAAATCGAATAGGCTCAAAATTAGAGCTTAGGATGGAACATATGAAGGAAATGGCATTTCCTATATCAGCAACCTACAGACATCAATTTGAGGCTAAAGTACCTGTATTAGAAGGTGTATAACATCCTGATAAGCGAGTTGTATTCACCCCAAATAAGCGATTTTCACCCCAAATGAAGGGTGAATCCATAGTGAACTATTAATTCTTAGTAATTAGAGACATACAACATATTGATATGAAACAACTACTACTTACAGCATTGATCAGCATGCTTTTTCTGCTTCAAAACCTATCAGGACAAAGCAAAGTTGAAGGGATAATAATTGGATCCGATACCAATGAACCTTTGATAGGAGCCAATGTCATCGTCAGCGGAACATCAGATGGAACGACTACAGATCTCGATGGCTCATTTGAATTGATGACGGCTCAAGACTTTCCACTTACACTTGATATATCTTTTGTAGGATATGCAAC
>CALHUZ010000296.1 GCA_938039305.1 uncultured Saprospiraceae bacterium | reverse complement strand
GCCAGTTGTTTCAGTGCACTATCAAAAGTGCTTTGTAGGCTTCTGATGTCAGCACACCAATCAGGGAAGTTGCTTTGCGCTAATGTTTGAATCGATCGATCTCCTTCGACAGTCGTCAAATGCAGCTTAGGATCAGCAGCCTTGATGTATTGTGCAGCAATACCTAATGACGTACCTAATTCAAGTACACGACTTACCTTAAAGTGAGTGATTATGTTATGTAGTAAGACGCATTTGCGTTTTGAAGAAACCGCTGAGGTCACAATCTGTCGGACCGTCTTTTGGGTAGTTTTTGATCCAGAGAAAGATCCAGCCCCATGATCTTCAATATTAAGAACAGTATGATCCTGAGCAAACTGACTACGCGTCGCCTCTATTTGTTCAGTATATTTCGGCTCTGACCTTGGTTTTACTACAGCTTTGTAAAAGCTAAAAAGAGTAGGAGAGTCTAACTTGTCGATTGTCGAAGCCCTTCTGAACCATGAGATACCTACAAGTACTTTTTTGATCCGACTATATGGCACCGCTTTCATGAATCAAATATAGCTACTCCGATTGCCGCTGCGCAGAATGACCACTGATTATTATCTTAGACCTTCTTTTGCTTTTTATACATCATCTAAACATCCTAATCTGTGAGCAAGTATAGTGACTTGAAGGCCCTGGCGTATGAAGCCAATATGAGATTGCCAGAATTAGGGCTGGTCCTATTCACTTTTGGTAATGCTAGTGCAGTAGACAGAGATTTAGGATTATTTGCTATCAAGCCAAGTGGTGTTCCTTATAAGCAGCTAAAGGAAGAGGACATGGTGATCATGGATTATGATGCGCAAGTCATAGAGGGTGATATGAGGCCTTCCTCTGATGTCAATACGCATGCATTGTTGTACAAGGAGTGGGACAATATAGGAGGCATCGTCCATACGCACTCGACATATGCTACGTCTTGGGCGCAGGCCCAAGTGGACATACCGATCTTCGGTACTACTCATGCGGATCACCTTACTGTTGACATACCATGTGCACCACCTATGGATGATGAAATGATAAAAGGAGATTACGAATATCAGACAGGGTGGCAGATCATCAATGAACTATCAGATCGCGATCTTTCACCAGATGAGGTAGAGATGATCTTGATCGGAAACCATGCGCCGTTCACTTGGGGGAAGGATGTCAATAAAGCTGTTTACAATAGTGCAGTACTCGAAGAGGTAGCGAAGATGGCTTTCTTGACAAGGCAGATAAACCCATCTGCTCCTAAGCTAAAGGATGCCTTGGTCGATAAGCACTTCAGTAGAAAGCATGGCCCTGATTCTTATTATGGGCAAGAAAATCAAAAGTAAGATGAACGAGGATTTTTCTAAAAAGACACTCTGGTTTATAACTGGTAGTCAGAACTTATATGGTGATGATGTACTGATGCAAGTGAAAGCACACACTACGGAAGTCGCGATGTCTTTGAATGAGTCACAAAACATGCCGATAAAGATTCTTGATAAAGGCATAGTCACTACATCAGAAGAAATAACAGCACTTATAAAAGCTGCTAACAATGATGATCACTGTGTAGGTATCATAGCGTGGATGCATACCTTCTCCCCAGCTAAGATGTGGATCAACGGGTTGAGAATATTACAAAAGCCATTGTTGCATTTGCATACTCAGTACAATAGAGATATCCCTTGGTCCAGTATTGATATGGACTTCATGAATCTTAATCAGTCCGCACATGGCGGACGTGAGTTTGGATACATCATGACTCGCATGAATATCAATCGAAAAGTAGTGGTAGGTCATTGGAAAGAGCCCAGCGTTAAAAATGAAATCGCACAATGGGCACGAGTTGCACTCGGTTGGGAACATGCTCAATCTCTGAAGGTGGCTCGTCTTGGAGATAACATGCGAGATGTAGCTGTGACAGAAGGTGACAAGGTAGCTGCCCACATCCAATTAGGATATGCTGTGAACGGATATGGACTTGGAGATCTTTCTTCGATAGTTACTCAAGTGGCCGATAAGAGTATAGAGGAGTTAGTTGCAGCATACAGAAATGATTATAAGATAGCAAAACAGAAATTAGAAAATGCTTCATTCAAATCTGCTTTACATGAAGCGGCGAGAATTGAAATTGCACTTAGGCAATTTTTAGATGAACGGGGTTGCCAGGCATTCACCGATACATTTGAAAATCTTACAGGTCTTTCTCAATTACCAGGTATAGCTGTGCAAAGGATGATGAATGATGGCTATGGTTTTAGTGCAGAAGGAGATTGGAAGACGGCGGCTCTACTGAGGATCATGAAGGTGATGGCGTTTGGCCTTGAAGGGGGTAACTCATTCATGGAGGACTATACTTATCACTTTGAGCCAAACAATAACCTTGTACTTGGAGCGCACATGTTAGAGATCTGTCCATCTATTGCAGCAGATACACCAAGTTGTGAAGTGCATCCCCTTGGCATCGGTGGCAAAGCTGCTCCTGTCAGATTGGTATTTGATGTAGCAGCAGGTCCTGCTGTTAATGCAAGTATGGTAGACATGGGCGATACTTTCAAGTTGTTAATAAACCCTGTAGATGCCGTCGCTCCTCAAGAGGCACTACCTAATCTTCCAGTTGCTCGCGTACTATGGAAGCCTCATCCAGATCTGAAAACAGCAGCGAAACAATGGATACTTCATGGCGGAGCGCATCACACTTGCTTCAGCCAAAATCTTAGTAAAGAGCAATTAGTTGACTTTGCGCTCATGAGCGGAGTAGAAAGTGTTGTGATAGATTAATGGTCTCAATCTCTAATTTATCCTTAACTAATTCAAAATTGTAAATCATATGGAAAGTGCAGAATACCAGAAGTTGGCAAGAACTACTTT
>CALHUZ010000295.1 GCA_938039305.1 uncultured Saprospiraceae bacterium | reverse complement strand
GCGACTTGTTAAGGAAATCATGACCAAAGAAAATCTCATCACTGCCCCAGAAGGCACCACCTTAGAGCAAGCACAAGAGATCCTTCAGCGTCATAAGATCGAGAAACTACCTGTGGTAGATAAGAATAATGTCTTGATGGGACTCATCACATATAAGGACATTTTAAAAGTTGAGAATCATCCAAATGCAAGCAAGGATAGTCGTGGAAGATTATTAGTAGGTGCGGCACTTGGTGTTACGTCAGATACTTTTGATCGCATAGATGCACTGACTGATGTAGGGGTCGATGTAGTGATAGTTGATACGGCACATGGGCACTCCAAAGGGGTACTTGATATGGTTAAAGAGATCAAGACAAAATATAAAGACCTTCAAGTGATCGGAGGAAACATAGCAACAGCCGCAGCCGCTCAAGCGCTAATCGATCATGGTGCTGATGGCCTCAAAGTAGGTATAGGACCAGGTAGTATATGTACTACAAGAATAGTGGCAGGTGTAGGTGTACCACAACTGACAGCTATCATGAATGCTGCCAGTGTAGCACTCAAAGCGGGTGTGCCTATCATCGGTGATGGAGGTATCAGATATACAGGTGATATCTCAAAAGCTATAGCGGCTGGAGCAAGTACAATCATGGCTGGATCTTTATTTGCTGGAACAGAAGAAGCACCAGGTGAGACAGTCATTTTCGAAGGAAGAAAGTTTAAGATATATCGCGGTATGGGTTCTTTAGGAGCTATGCAAAAAGGCTCTAAAGACAGATATTTTCAAGATGCTGAAGATGATGTGAAGAAACTAGTTCCTGAAGGCATAGAAGGTAGAGTACCATACAAAGGCACACTATCAGAAGTGATGGTTCAGTACACTGGTGGTCTAAAAGCAAGTATGGGCTATTGTGGTGCGAAGGATATACAATCACTTCAAGGTTCTCAAATGGTGAAGATCACAAGCTCTGGAGTCATGGAAAGTCATCCACATAATATCACGATCACTAAAGAATCACCAAACTATACCAGAAGGTCATAGAATGTCAGATCGGCATTCATTAAAAGCTCTGGTACAAGGCGAAGACGTTGTTATGATCGCCCAAAGACTTTTGGGTGCTACCCTATCTACACATATAGATGGAGTCCGTACTTCAGGAATCATTGTAGAAACTGAGGCATACAAAGCTCCAGAAGACAAGGGGTCTCATGCTTATGGGAATAAAAGAACAAAACGAACGGAGACTCTATTTGCGAAAGCGGGAACGGCCTATGTATACCTATGCTATGGCATCCACCACTTATTCAATATCGTAACAGGTCCAGAAGATATAGCTCATGCAGTTCTGGTCAGGGCGGTCGAGCCAAATGTAGGCCTCGAAGAAATCAAAAAGCGCAGATCAGTGGAAGGTGCGAAGTATCAACTGACCAATGGACCAGGGAAATTGTCTAAGGCGTTAGCAATCATAACTAATTACAATGGCTATGACTTGTTGAGCAAAGACGATATGATCTCAATCAATCTATGCGATAATGCGACACCTAAATCCCGAATCATCGCAAGCCCCAGAGTCGGAATAGGTTATGCCGAAGAGGATGCAATATTGCCTTGGCGATTTCGCGTTAAAGACAATCCATGGACCAGTCTTCCTCATGAAGTCAGTTATGACTGATCACTACTTAATCTTATCTTAACAATCCGAAGGACTAAACATTCGTCTTAATAATACAAATGCACAAAGCGACAATTCTGCTTACTATGAAGTACCTCATGATTATCTGTTCTATGATTATGGCACTGAGCGTAAATGCTCAAGATATAGTCTATGATAACTATGTATATCTGGATCACATTAAGTCTGTAAAATTTCATCACAGTAGTCTTGCTACATCCGAACCCATCATAGACCTCAACTCTAATGGACGTCTCTTATTAACCTTTGACGACATGCTGGGTGGAGATAGAGACTATACTTATCGGATAGTCCATTGCGATAAAGACTGGAATCCATCTACTGAGATATCTGAGATGGACTATTTGGTAGGCTTCAATGATGAAGAAATTAGGGATTATGAATACTCCAACGGAACCAAAGTAGACTATACCAACTATCAACTTGCGATACCCAATGATGATATAGGATGGAGCTTATCAGGCAATTATCTTCTTATAGTAACTGATGATGACTCAGATGAACTGGCGCTGACGAGAAGATTCATGGTATCAGATCGAAAAGTAACTATCGGAAGCAAAATAATAAGATCAACTCAACTCAATCGTATGCTTTACGATCAAGAGATCGAGATGTTTATAGACAATAAAAACTACCCAATCGGCAACCCGCAAAGCGAACTCTTCATCACAATTTTACAGAACGGAAGATGGGATAATGCTTATACGAATGTGCAGCCAAGAGTAGCCAGTGGGAATAAGATAACCTTTGATAGAACTGCCAGGTTTACATTTCCGGGATACAACCAATTCAGAGGAGCTGATTTAAGAGCATTCAGGTCAAGAGGCCTTGGAGTATATAGCATCGACATCTATGAAGATGAAATCAATATTCTTTTGGATATAGATATACCTCGAGGAAATGTCTTATATCAAAACTATGAGGATATAAACGGCGACTTTGTAATTGAAACAAGTGAATATTCAGATGATCGGATCAGAAGTGAATATGTGAATACATACTTCACACTGGAATCCAAAGATCGAGTTTATGATGGAGATGTATATGTGATAGGTGCGTTTACTAACTGGCAAGCAGACGATGATTTCAGGTTAGAATATGACGTAAAACGTAAAGTCTACCGAGGCTCAAGTCTTATGAAACAAGGATATTACGACTATCAATATATGGTCAAGTATGATGACGGTAGTACAGACTGCGAATACTTCGAAGGCAGCCACTACGCTACAAGAAATCAATATCACATTCTTGTCTATCAACGATCTTTCAATGAAAGATATGATGAACTGATATCTGTCAGTTCATTTGAAAGTGTATTGGGATATTAGGTAGCTATCGGTATTGGTTCTATCTATTAGAAGCTTTGTCGGGATGAAAGGATTTGAACCTTCGATCTCTGGTCCCCCAGACCAGCGCTTTACCGGGCTAAGCTACATCCCG
>CALHUZ010000294.1 GCA_938039305.1 uncultured Saprospiraceae bacterium | reverse complement strand
GATGCCGTCTAATTCAAATTTGTTGTTGAACCCTATTCTCTCAATATCTATAATATCCAAAACACAAGAACCCTCGCCTTCATAAAAGGCAGTGTTGATACTATCAGCTATCCTCTTAAGATTCTCGTCATCATCATTAATGACAAATCTATCTACGAGTATTTCAACATGCTTTGCTAAATCTTCGACTGGTTTTTTAAGATCCTTATTTTTGCTTTCTAAAAAGGCCTCGATATATGTCAACTCACCTTTCCAAGCTATTCTTGTAAAACCTTTCTGCATCAGAAGCTCGAGTTCCTTCTTAAGTAAGCGCTCCCTATCATAAGGACTTAAGGGTGCATAAAGAGCAACTTTAGTACCCTTCTTCTTAGACAGAAGGTGATCCATGACATCACTGACTTGATGCCTCTTTACAAAATCACCAGAAACTGGACTAATCGTCTTTCCCGCTCTTGCGAATAGCAACCGGAGATAATCATAGACTTCAGTTAGTGAGCCTACAGTGGATCGAGCATTACTTGAAGACACCTTTTGCTCGATGGCAATAGCAGGAGATATTCCTTTTATAAAATCAACCTCGGGCTTTTTCATACGACCCAAAAACTGTCTTGCATATGAAGACATGCTTTCTACATATCGCCTTTGTCCTTCAGCATAAAGAGTGTCCATGACCAGAGATGACTTCCCAGATCCTGAAACTCCAGTTACGACTATCAGCTTGTTCTTTGGCAGCTTAAGCTCGACGTTCTTAAGGTTGTTGGTATTAGCACCTTTGATGTGAATCTCTTCAATAATCTTAGTCGCTCTTTCTTTCTTCAATATTTCTCGATTTCTGGTATAATCAATCTGCTAAGATAAAACCTATTAAGAGATAAAAGTTGACAGATATGGCTATAAACAGCATAAAGATAAGATGAACCTCAATTAGCAAATATTCGCTATTTTGTATGTCTAATGAATACTATCAAAGAAGATCTACTGCACTATCTATGGAAGACAAAGAACTTCGATCATAATGATATAAAGACAACAGACGGTCAGGAGATAAATATCTTGTCCTACGGAAATCACAATGATGATGCAGGACCCGACTTTCTAAATGCCAAGATCCAACTAGATGGGACTACTTGGGTAGGGCATATCGAGATACACTTGAAGGCTTCTGATTGGTTAAGACACAAGCATGATAAAGGATACCAAAACGTTATTCTTCATGTAGTGATGGAAGCAGATATCGACATCGCGCTATCAGATGGTACTTATATCCCTTGCTTAGAACTCAAGTCAAGAGTCAATCATAGACTCATTGGCAAGTATCAATATCTTCAAAATAATAAGACCTGGGTTCCATGTGTAGCAGAACTACCTTCTATTCCTTCCATTACTAAAGAAGCTACCAAGAACAGAGCACTAGCTCAAAGACTCACTAAAAAAGCCAATGAGATCTCGAAAGAACTTATAGAGTTAAATAATGATATTAATGAACTCATATATCAAAGACTAGCTTGGGCTTTTGGCCTCAAAGTGAATGCTGAAGCTATGCTCACCTTAGCGAAGTCAGTCCCTTACAAATATTTGCAAAAGCATAAAGACGAACTGATACAAATAGAAGCACTACTCTTTGGTCAAGCAGGACTTCTTCCTAAAGAAAGTGGTGGCGACCCTTATGTGGAGTTGCTCATTAGAGAGTATCAAGTGATGCAATCAAAATTTGGCTTGAAGCCTATGCCCTCTGTAATGTGGAAGTTCTCAAGACTCAGGCCTCCGTCTTTCCCAACCATCCGTATCGCACAATTGTCCAAGTTCATACATCAGGTCAATCGGTTAGATGATTTGATTTTCTCTTCGGACATAAAGCAGATAAACCAAGCCTTAAAAATCAAGTTAGAAGGTTATTGGTTAGATCACTATCGATTTGGCCCTCCTACAACTGAGCGGAAAAAGAATTTAGGAGATGGTACGAAGTCAGTAATCATCATCAATGCCGTAGTTCCTATCCTCTTCATGTATGGCATAGATCGACAAAGTGAATCTCACAAAGAACTGGCCATTGAGATGTTAGATAAGCTACCCTCAGAACTAAATGCAATCACTAGACGTTGGACTGCTTTAGAAATGACTAATGAATCAGCTGCGGACTCTCAAGCACTTCTTGAGCTAAAGCGAGCCAATTGTGATCAACATCTTTGTATGTCATGTCCCATAGGTCATAAGATCATTTCTGACTGAATCTATGATTAGAGAAGTCCTTTTCAAGATATTACTTTCGCCATTCACTGCCTTGTATGGTCTGAGTATCAGTGTGCGGAATAGTCTATATAAATGGGGCATCTTAAAATCTGCTTCATTTAACATCCCAGTAGTGGGAGTGGGTAATTTAACCTTGGGAGGTGCAGGCAAGACACCCCATGTCGAATACTTAATCAGACTTCTAAGTCCTTATCTCAAGTTGGCGACTCTTAGTCGAGGATATAAGCGAAAAACCAAAGGGTTTAAGATGGTAGAAAGAGGTGATAACTCACTTATCGTTGGTGATGAACCGCTTCAATACTTTCTCAAATATCCGCATGTACGAGTGGCCGTATCAGAGAGCCGTTCTATAGGAATCCCCATGGTACTGAATCGACACCCTGAGATACAAGCGATCCTTTTAGACGATAGCTACCAGCATCTTTCTGTGACACCAGGCATCAATATTCTGCTTACAGAATTTAGCAAACCATATAGTGATGACGTGCTCATGCCATCAGGAAGACTAAGAGAATGGCGGACAGGTGCAGATCGAGCAGATATAGTGGTTGTGACCAAATGTCCCGACGATATAGATGATGTGACTCGAAAAGACATGAGGGGCAAACTTGACATAAACTCTGCGCAAAGACTCTACTTTTCAAAGTATGTCTACGGACCACTGTATCATCTTATCGATGCTTCTCGTTATCCGTTATCCAATTTTGATAGAGTAATCCTCTTAACAGCGATTGCTAATGAGTCATATCTGCTCTCATACATAGAGTCCCACGTTGCTGAAGTACATACCATGACGTATGAAGATCATCACGATTTCTCACCACATGAAGTGTCTCTGCTCAAGCAGCAGTATGATCATTTAGGTCATGAAAAGACGGCCATCGTTACTACAGAGAAGGATGCCACTAGACTCATACTTCACCATGCCTTTATAAAAGAACACAACCTTCCTATCATGGTGTTACCTCTTAAAGTTCAGTTCTTAGATCAAGATGGGCCAGCCTTTAATGATGATGTAAAGTCATTTCTGATGGACTTCAAGCATTAAAGCTCATCATCACATATATAATATTTCATAATACATCAATACTTTTTGCACCTTTGCAAAGTGTTTAGAAGTGCCATTATATTATTGATCGTTTGTTTAGTTTGCTGTTCCTCAGTGCTGACAGGCCAGTTGTCTTCTCAAGATCACAACCCTACCCTAACCCATCTCTTAGATCGACTCGAAACCACGGGTCAACTCAACTTAAGGCATCAATCCATTAGATATCAGAGCCTAACACAAATTATAGAAGCTAAACTCACTTCTGAAGACTTATCGGACATCGATCGCCATGATTGGAATCAAGTTCTTTTGTCTATCCCTGAACGGAAATATTATATATCTGACACCCTCGATTATCTAGTAAACGAAAAACAAGGGTTTTTAAAGTCATTTTATAAAACGCCATACTCTTTTTTCAAAATTGATACAGAAGATTTCTTTCTTAAGATTGATCCTGCGATTCACTTTGACTTAGGAAGTGATAGTAATGATAACAACCTTATTTTTCAAAACACGAGAGGTTTAAAAATCAGAGGTCTCATTGACAAAAAAGTGTACTTCTACACAAGCATACTTGAGAACCAACAAGGGTTTCTTAACTATGAAGAAGATGAAATAGCCAGAATCAACGCCATACCAGGTCAAGCCTTTTTTAAAAAATATCAGAGCGGCGTTATTGATCAAGTCAAAGGTTGGGACTACCTGAATGCACAAGCCTATGTCGGACTAAAAGTCTCTAAAAGCATTGACATGCAATTAGGACATGGCAGGCATTTTATCGGCGACGGCATCAGATCTATGCTCCTGAGTGACTATAGTAACAACTATTTCTATCTACAATTCAATACTAAAATATGGAAGCTGCATT
>CALHUZ010000293.1 GCA_938039305.1 uncultured Saprospiraceae bacterium | reverse complement strand
GCTGCCACGGCAATCTCATTTGCAAATGAAAAATGCAGATTCTTTTCGGATTCTATTTCTGTTCAGGTTTCGAAGAGAGCATACGAAAGGTTTGATACCATATGTGGTGGGACTTCTATACTGCTTGATGGCGCTACTTTATTAGAGCCTGGATTGTACATTCAAGAATATATGTCTCAGCTAGGGTGCGATAGTATCGTTATGATCCACTTAGATACTGTACAGAGAAGAGTTCTTGATTCAGAGTTAACTTCACAAGACCCCATGTGTTTTGGGGCATCAAATGGAGTCATAACTGCATCAAATGTAACCGGTGGCTATCCACCTTACAATATCAACATCGATGGTATAGACTATCCCGGGCTTACTGGTGACGACCTGATAGCTGGAGATTATGAGGTGTTGATCCAAGATAGATTTAATTGTTTTGATGATGGTCGAGCTATTTTAATAGACCCTGATCAGTTTGATATAGATATAGGGCCAGACCTTGCTTTATTACTGGGTGAAGAGATTGAGATCAATGTCAATGGAAATATCGGCGTAGCATCCTCCACCTGGTCTGAAGGGCTCTCTGAGTTTGATAATCTAGCATCATTCCAATATTTGCCTTTGAGAAGCGGATCAATATCAGTCATTGCTTTTTCTGTTGATGGTTGTGAAGCAAGGGATACAATTAGCATCACTCTTGATACAGACGTGTCTATATATATACCCAATGCTTTTTCACCTAATGCCGATGGAGTTAACGATTCTTACTACTTCTCACCATTTGGTAAAAGCTTAGGAAGTGTCAGTTACTTCAATGTATATGATCGATGGGGCAGCGTGGTTTGGGCCTATTCAGAATCGAGTAGAGAATGGGATGGCAATGATAAAAATGATAAACCTATGTCTTCGGGTATATATCCATATGCCATGGAAGGGAGGTTGATAAATGGTGATCCTGTGATGGCTTCTGGTACCGTTATGTTAGTACGATAAGGCTATGTTTCACATTCAAATGAAATCAATTGAACGGAGAGAAAATTCTTGAGATCATATTAAGTCCCGATCGAAGGTTTTGACCTTTCTTCGTTGTCTCTGGTGAATATCTCACATCTACTGGTATCTCGCTAATCGTCGCTTTTGTATACTTAGCATGTTTTATAATCTCCATGCAGAATTCAAATCCATCATAGTTTAGATCAATTGATTTGGCTAGTTGATTAGATAGAGCTTTGAGTCCTGATTGGCTATCTGAAAGCATTTTTCCAGTAAGAAAAAAGCTGACAATATTGCCGACTTTATTGTAGAATATTCTGCTTGTTGGAATGTTATTCTTTCCTAGAAACCTGCTTCCGATTACTAAGTCACACTCATATTGAACAAGATGATTTACTAACTTAACAAGGTCTTTTGGATTATGCTGGAGATCAGCGTCGATTGTGAGAATGATGGATGCGTTTTGAGAAACTGCATACGCTATACCTGTCTGCGTTGCTGCACCAGGCCCCAAATTAATAACGTGATCGAGGACGATTACATCTTTGTATTGTTCTGCGAACTCCCTTGTTTTATCAGTGCTTGAGTCATTGACTATGACAATATTCAAGAAGCCTAGTAACTTGATTTGTTCAATTAATGAATCAATATATCTGTCCTCATCTTTAGCAGGAATAACAATAAATATTCCGCTAGGGTCGCTTTCAATATTTTCTTCACTCATAGTATTTCAAATATTGCATAGCTTCCGTGTTCTTTTATATTCACTTTGGATATAGATGGGTCTTGCTTTGGGAATAAATGGTTTAGCAGGAATACGTCACCAGAGTATTTTACAATTTCTAATTGTCTGTCTGTTGCTAATAGTTTTAATCCTTTGCTTTCATGAAGTGAATTTATAAATAGTTGGAATTTTTTCACTAAACTTTGTTCAGGGGTTTTGTCTAGAGTATAAGTATAAAGGTCGACTATTATATATTTAAATTTAGAGGCTTTCAACATTTCGTCCAGGATATCGAATTTCTTATATTTTGAGAACAGCAAATGAAAATTAGATAAGACATTATCTTGATAGCATCGCTTAGAACTGTTTTTTATTTCAAATGTCATGCTGGTTCCAACTTGGTAAATAAGTTCGTCGTTTCTATTGATTTGATCCAAGGCGACACCTATGTTTCTGTATATATTGGCTCGGGAACGATTAGCTGTATGTAATCCAGTTGTGTAAAACACAAGAGATGGATTAACTATGTCTATTCCTTTTGCATCATCGGTTGCGAGTGGGCTTATGTTGCTTATTCTCGCCCCAAAACTCAAGACAACCCACAAAACAACTGTGGCCCATACGATGATGGTTAGAAGATTTTTAATTGACTCATTCTTACCAACATGGTTTTTAATAAGGCTGAACGTAAGTCCAAGGGATATTATTAGAACAAATAACCCATACCAAATAATACCTCCTGAAAGAAAAAGCCAAAGGAAGAAAAATACTATTGATACTATAAATATGGTCGATAACTTTCCATTCTGAGGAAACTTTAATTTAGTAGTAAGAATTAACCCTAAGCATAAAAGGCTAAGGATAGGATAAGATATATGATCTTGATTACTTGAAAAATATTCTAAGGCTTTCGTAATAGGTTTGGCTAAAGTTGATGTAAAATCATAAATATGAATGAGCAGCTTTTGGTCTATAGTCGCATTGTCGAAGATGTTCGAATCTAACCAAGCATCGCTTCTTTTTTCTATCGCTCCTTGTTGATCTACATTCACAAAAGAAGTGTCAAAACATAGTCCTATATATAATATAATAAGTAAGATAGATGAGTAGAATATTTTTTTTCTCCTATACGTCAAGGTAAGTAATGCAATTGGGAATAGAGCTAAAAGCAAAAAACCGATATCAAAATATCGTCCTTGTTTTGCGGTGTTAGCACTTATGTCATAGGGAAGAGTTAAGTATCTGGTCAGTAATTCTTCATAACCCGTATATCTTTGGATCTCTGTTCTTGTTCCATTATTTTTTATTTCATCTAAATCAATAACAATTTGTTCTTGAAGCTCACGGCTTTGTCCATGCACATCATGTGATGTGGGAATTAATAGAAAGACTATAAATATTACATTGCTTAAATAATACTTCATTCCGAATCTTTATTATCTAAGTAGTCCTCATAATTTTTGCTAATAGAAGTGGGTGTCATTTTGGGTCTTGGCTTGTCTCCCATTATTAGATTTACCAGTGACGTTGACTTTGTGAAAGTATAGTTCTTGTATATCCAAGGTGAGAAAGTAAGTAGTATTAAGGAGCCACACAGAACAAGAGCTTTGCTGTATGAAAGAAAATTTGATTTGTTTTTCAAAAAAGAAAATATCATCAAAACAGCTCCAACGAATAGTAAGACATAACTTGTAATATCTGGACTTAGGTGATAAGATCTTAGACCGCTTTGTTCGTCAAGCTTGGCAACAATAACCAATCCCAGAGTTAGAGAGGTCAACCCCATGACTCCTAAGATGTCTTTGCTAAACCACCAGAGAGCTACGAAAATTCCGAATATTAAAAAGACGCTCAACACTTTAATTGATAAACAGTAGCCTAGAAGTATTCCTAAAAGACATAATACGGTTATGTCGGATTTTGACTCGATAAGAGATTGCTTAATTTCAGTATTACTCTTTATTTCAAAAAGCCACCATAGCAAGAAATTCAGAATAGTTATTTGAAAAAAGACCAAAGCAAGATCAATCTTGAATTCTATAATAAATTGATTAGTAACCGTTGGTGTTAATAGATAGAGCAGCACTACAACTAAGGATAAGTTAGAAGAGGTCTTGATATAGTTTTTGCAAAAATCATAAATAGCAAACAAGCTTAGGATTCCACCAAATACTGATAAAAACATTGTGATCTCAGGACTCTTGAAAGCTATGTATCCCGTAGACATAACAAGTCCCCAAGCGTAAGGTTGGTATCCAGCTACTAGGCCACCTGCTTCGCTTATGAGTTTGGAGATATTTACATAGTAGTTACGCGCATCAAAACCAAGTGGGTATGGAGCTTGAGTATAAAAGTAATTTAGGGTTATATAGACCAAAATCATAAAGGCCAAGAAGCCTCCCCAGAAATTGAGATCTTTTGGTCTTTGAATTGGTGTCCATAATGTCTCTTTAATAAAAGTTGCAGAGGCTTTATAATTCAGCAAGCCCATCAGAGTGATAACGCCAAGCAGAATAAATTGGTCTAAAAGATCAAATGCACCTAAAAGCATCATGACAGAAGTATATACCACAAAGCCCAACGAGATATCCACAAGTTTAAATGTCAGTTTATTGCTGTCAGATGGAACCAGTTTTTGTCTTATAAGGTTTCCCACTGAATACATGGCAACCGTAAGTAAAAGAGTACAACCTAATGTAAATATTGCTTTCCCTGCTAAGTGCAAATAATTAGTATAATCAAGAGGCGCTTTCCAATACTTATTATACGATAATGTAACCAACCATATCACCAGCTGAATCAAGGCATAAATGAAGATTCCATTGATTGGGATAGTTCGCCATTTACTCAAGAATCCCATTCTATTGTAATAAGCTGATAAGAACGCTCCAAGTAGAATGAGGAAAGAAAAAAGCTTGGTATACTTAAAGTGAGTTATAGAAGGTACATAAGTGACTTGCTTATTGAGATAGTCAGTCACAATTATAGTGATCCATAGAACGGAGAAAATCGTAAATATCCAGTCTTGTAAAGTTAATTTGGAAAAAGATTCCTTAAAATTCATGCTGAAGCGTATAGTCTCAAAAGTATAACAAATTGGGTTTAAACATCATAAGTATATTAATAAAATCAATATGACCAAAAATTGATGTTTAACCATTGTTGTGTTAATGCTAAACAAATTTTTACCTTATACATTCATTGCAACGTCACCCATTTGAAACTCGAAGAAGAAATAAACCAGAAAAAGGCTTTCGCAAGTCAAACGGCGAAAGTAATTGTCAATCTCATGTATACTGGTGCATGGGTTGCAAATAGTCTTTCAGCTCAGTTAAAGCCGCATGGTGTGACACTAAAGCAGTTTAATATCCTTCGCATCTTAAAAGGTACAGTATCTCCACTCACTACATCAGAAATTCGCGATCGTATGATTGACAATATGTCTGATGTCACAAGGCTTATAGACAGGTTGATCACTAAAGGTTACGCCAAAAGGAAAAAGAGAAGTACCGATAAGCGATTAGTGGATATAACTATATCTCATAACGGCAGTAAATTATTAGACAAAATAGATAGTGACTTGCCTTTATATGACTTTGGTAAAAGCCTTGAAGATGATGAGACCGATCTATTAAATTCTCTCTTAGATAAATTAAGAAACAAGTAGACTGTCTTGCATTTCGCTCTCGTTAAGCGTATTCGTTGAGGCACTCTTGACTATAAAGAAGACAGATGCGCCGATGGATAGGACTAAATAGATGGGGATTAAAAAGGCTAAAAAATTATACTCTTGGCTCATGCCAAACCATCCTTCGTACTTCAGTAATATGAAAACTCCGAGACATACTTTTGCTATTTCTGAGGGTATAGCAAGCTTGTGGGTGTCCATTAGGCTGGTATAAGCAAAGATAGACACTGCCAGAAAGAAGGCATATAGTCCAAGGCTATAAGGATTCATATTATCGATGTTAATCAGCATCAAGTACATCAACCCATTGTGGATTAAGAGTTGACACCACGACCACATCTTCAGGCCTGAAGGTGTTTGAGGTTGATATTTGCGGTAAGCGTACACATCATCAATGACTGAGATCGGATATTTATCTGATACATCTTTTGGCCTCCAGCCAGTAGGCATGATCCATATCTTTAGTTTATCAGACCACTTTTTAGTCCTCCAAGCATCTTTGATTAATCGAACCATATGCTGATAGTTGATTAGGAAGGGATTCCAAGTCCTGACTGGTTTTTTCACACCATATACTGGTTCTATGTCTGGATCCTCCTCTTTGAAGGTGCCAAAGAGTTTGTCCCAAATGATTAAAATAGCCGCGAAGTTCTTATCAATATACTCTTCGTTAATAGCGTGATGCACTCGGTGATGAGAAGGTGTGACTAGTATATGCTCTAAAAACCCCATCCTGCCGATAAGTCTTGTGTGGTACCAGAACTGAGCAAAAAGATGCAACGGAGCTACTATCGCAACAACTTTAGCAGGAATGCCAACAATGGCCATAGGTATATAGAGAAAGAAGTATACTCCTACGATACCCGAAATACTCTGCCGCAGTGCGCATGAAAGATTGAACTCCTCACTACTGTGATGTATGATGTGTCTATTCCACATCAGATTAATCTCGTGATTAAATCTATGAGACCAGTAAGAGGCAAAATCAACAAGTATGAAACAAAGAAAATACAACCACAAAGTAGATTGAATCGCAAATAAGGCGAAGTGTTCTGTCATCCACCCATAGCTAACAATTACGATGGCAATGCCAATGATGTCCTTAAGTGTATTGGTCATGCCAGAACTCAAGCTCGATATGGTATCCATCGAGTTGGCGACATCTTTCTTCATCCATTTACTTGCCAAATATTCTAATAAGATAAGTACGACAAATCCAGGAATGGCATAAGTAAGGACTTGGGCGTAAGTATTCATATTGAGCTTTAATCCACCTAAGATATAGATGATAACTCAATTTTCAGTCCTGTATCAAGTATAATTCGACTGTAAAAGGTTGGGTTGCTATGCTAATTCCATTTCAATCGCTTTTCTTACAAGACCTGCCGTATTACGGGCATTGAGCTTGCTAAGCAGATTACTTCTATGTGCTTCCACAGTCTTGAGACTTATGAAAAGAAGATTAGCTATTTCCTGATTAGTATTTTCATCCATGATAAGGTCCAAGACTTCTTTTTCACGTCTTGTGATCTTAGGGACTTGCTTTTCGGAAGGCTTAGATTTCTTATTGTTATTCATCAAGCCATTCATGATAGTATTAGTGATGGCTTCACTAAAGTATGTTCTACCTGATGACACTGTACGTATGGCTGTAAGAAGCTCTTTTCTACCCGTGTTTTTAAGAACATATCCTAAAGCACCACTTTTGAGTACTTCCGATATGTAGCTTTCTTCATCGTGCATGGAAAGAACAAGGATTTTAAGGTTCTCCTGCATCTTTAGGATACGCTGGGTTACCTCGATACCACTGATATCGGGCAAGTTGATATCCATCAATATGATGTCTATTGAGGATAATAATTCTTGATTAAATACCTCTTTGCCTTCGTGACATCTATGTACGATCTCTATATCTCCTTCTTTGCTAAGAATTGATTCTAAGCCTTCCACAAACATTTTGTGATCGTCAACTATTAAGATTTTGATCATATGATGGTTTACTTTTGACGAAAGTAGATGAACTAATACTTGGTTGATCTAGTATAAACCCTAATAAACGGTTTACTTTAAAAAGTGAGTTTAGATTGATGAGATTAATAACTACCCTGTTCTTCCTATTAGTATGTATACTTAGTAATACTGATAGCTATGCCCAGAGTAGGGGCTCAAACTATACGGATACCCTTAGGAGTATCAATGAAAGGATAAGAATCGGGCACGAGAAGGATGATTTTGAACAAACGGCGCAAGGATACTACGATAGGGCCCTACACAACTTTAGTGTTCACCTGAGAGACCAAGACGTAATTAACGACCTTATCTCTTGTGCAAGCATATACAGGAGAATAAAAGATGATTTTGGATTCTATAAAGCAAGGCTTGCATTAGCTGATTTCTACATACACGAAGAGATTTTCCTTAATGAGGCAATAGAAATAACAGCTGAGGCATACCAGTATTTTAAAGATCAGAATGAGGCTTATCAGACGGCAATAGCAGTTTCTCAGTTAGGGCGAGCTTATCAAAAAAAGCTAGAATATGACAAGGCCATCGCCTACGTAGAGCAAGGCTTAAAAGCTAGTAAGGAGCTTGGGGACGTCAAGATGGAACTTCAGAATAGACTACTGATAACAAAGTTACTTGGCAACTTAGGAAATGTTGAGAAGGTCATGGAGCAGGGTAGGTTTATCCTGGAGAAGGAGCAAGAACTTGGTTTGACTTATGTTTCTCCTGAGATCAATTATATAATGGGATCTACACTGCTCATGGATGATCAATTGGAGAAAGCTACTACCTATCTTAAAGATGCCGTTGTAATCAATAAAGAGATTAATGATTTGGCTTATGAAAGCAACTCACTCTTAGCCAAGTCATACTTTGCACTTGATAGTATTGATGCCGCGTATAAGCACCTTCAGAAAGCTAATGATATCACAACAGAGCTTTATAATAAAGAGAAGTACGCTATGGCAAATGAAACAGCCGTTAGATACCAATCTTTTGAAAAAGACAAAGAAATTAGAGAGCTTGAAGAAGACAATCAACAATATGCATTTAAGCTCACTCAACGGACTAGGCTTTTTCTAATCATATCTATTCTGCTTGCTTTAGCTGCTTTATCTGGGTATAATTATTTCAGATTACAAAAGCAGCGATTCCAAATGGAGCGTCTACTTGGTAAGCAAAAGGAAGAGATCACGAAGCAAAAAATCAATGAATTAGAGAGTAGCCTTAAAATAGAAAATCTACAATCTATGGTTCTTGGACAGGAAGCTGAACGCACGAGAATTTCCCAAGATCTTCACGATAGCCTCGGCGGTACACTGTCGACATTAAAGCTTCAGTATGATTCTCTCCAATTAGATCATAGTGATTTAACTCATGATAGAGCTTTTCAGAAAATCATGGGTATGATAGATGATGCTTGTACTGAAGTAAGAGATATAGCGCGTAACTTAAAACCCATTGCACTTGAGAAATTAGGCTTAGCTGCGGCTCTGAAAGACTTAATCAATAGATATTCTGTAAGAGATGTAATGGAGATCTCTTTGCACACTCATCAGATAGACGGAGTACTCAGCAAGGAGGCTAAGCTGCATGTCTACAGGATCATTCAAGAGCTTCTCAATAATGCCATCAAGCATGCTAATGCTAAAGAAATCGATGTGCAACTCAATAAGATGGATGACTCACTTTATATCATGGTGGAGGACAATGGAAGTGGTTTTGATCAGAACAGTGCCAAGCAAGGCCTTGGACTTGGAAACCTTCAATCTAGAGTCAATGTCTTAAGGGGAGATATGGAGATTGATTCTTCACCTGAGCGTGGTACATCAGTCACGGTACATATACCACTTGGAACCGCTCAATTCGTGTTGAGTAAGAGTTAACCCCTATTATAATTTGGTGCTTACCATTATTTTAAGTGGTCGAAGGAAGATTACTTTTGAAATATAAATTATATGAAAAGATCATATACGATGAGCTGATCTCAGTTCTGCATATTATAAAAGTAATGAATTTTTTAGGTAGTAAAATTGAAATAAATTTTACTCCATAGTTTCAAAAAGTTGAAGCTATAAGACAATTCAGCCAAGGTGATTAAGATAAACCGTCTTCCAGTATAAACCATTCTTATTTCTTATCAAAGAAGAATCAAATATCTGGATGACGGTTTTCTTTATAAGAGAGATCTTCTACAAAGAAGCTATAATATCAATCTTGCCTTTTACTTTTTGGCCCATTTTGACATTATACTTTGTACCTACTGGCAAGTATATGTCGACCCTCGATCCAAATTTTATAAATCCAAGCTCTCCACCTTGGACTACATCTTCTCCTCCCTTCATATAGTTTACAATTCTTCTTGCTAAGGCACCAGCTATCTGTCGCACTAAGACCTCTTCTGAACCATTAGAATAAACAGTAGTGTGTCTTTCGTTTTCTGTAGAAGACTTAGGGTGCCAAGCGACGAGGTATTTGCCTGGATGGTATTTGCTATATGTTACCTTGCCAGAGAATGGATGATGGTTACTGTGTACATTTATTGGTGACATGAATATCGAAATCAAAAGACGTTCATCTTCAAAATACTCCGATTCTATGGTGTCTTCGATAACGACCACTTTACCATCAGCTGGGCATAGGATATCATTGCTATTTGGGCTTACTACCTTGCGGTTTGGGTATCTGAAGAATTGCAAAATGATAACCATCAGTAGTATTGACAGACCAAGTATGATCTGAAAAACAAGACTTCCTCCCACATATCTCCATAACACACCATTTAGAATGGATAGAGTTATCAATCCTAATATGATGGTTGCTTTTCCTTCTCGGTGTAGTGTCATTTACTGTTTAATTTGCTGAATGCCAAAGCACATAATAAAGTGATACAAAAGGTATCGCATAGATAAAGCTGTCAAGACGATCTAAGAACCCTCCATGTCCTTTCATAAGTGTTCCGCTATCCTTTAGGCCAAGCTGTCTTTTCCATGAAGATTCTACAAGATCCCCAAATGACCCCGTCACCCATATTATAAGGGATAAGATGATCCATGATGATAGAGGCAATGCTCCAACAAGGTTGTAAATAGCAACTGAAATAAGGACACCACAGATGCCACCTCCTATTAGACCTTCCCAAGTCTTACTTGGAGAAACGGATGGGAACAATTTGTTTTTTCCAAATGCCTTCCCTGTGAAGTATGCACCTGCATCATTGAGCCATACAATTATAAATGTTCCCAATACAACTAGAGGGAATACTTCTGACTGCTGAACTAAAACAATGGAAATTAGAAAAGGAAGACAAAGATAGACGATGGCTATAGGCAAAGTCCAATCCGATGACACCATACTTTTTTTAGAGGAAATCAGATACATTATATTTGCCGTAAGAGCCAAGCACACAATTATAATTATCGCTGTTATATTTTGTTCTGTGATAAATGAAGTGAGACTTAAAATTGTCATCACAATGGCAGATCCATAGATGTAAATAGATTTCGATGGTTGACTTCCAACAGATGCAGAGGTGTATTCAGATAGACTCAAACCAAAGAATATCAAGAGAAGAACTGTCGTAGAAACAGGTCCATAAAGTGTAGCTCCAGCTATGACTAATACATAGAGGATGCCAGCAGGTATGCGTGCCTTAAGATCTTGGTTCATCTATTGGATTTGAGGTTTTAGTGACTATATAGATGAGTCCACAAGTTAAAACTATTGATCCTATCACAACAGAGTAGGGTACTGAAGGCATATTATCTACTTCGGGCATTTCTCCATTACGAGTTGTCATGTATAGGGCTAATACTTGAAAAGAATTATTTATAAAATGAAGGATGATTGGAGTATACAGGGATCGAGTATAGTAGTAACTATACCCAAGTAAAAGCCCAAGAAAACTCAAGGGTATTATCCTTTCAAACTGCATATGAAAGCCTCCGAAGATCAACGAAGAAACTAAAATAGCCACGTGTGGATTCTCCCACGCCTGATTAAGTTTTTCTTGAATGATACCTCTAAAGATGAGTTCTTCTCCAACTGCTGCAAGTACCCCAACAAGGATTAAAGAAGTCAGTAACTCAGCAGGCCCCGACATGTTAAGAGTCTGCTCTAATAAAGCAAAGGTAGATTCTTGTGATGAAGACATCCAGTCCGGCAATGGCACTGAAGTATTCCACTCTGTTAATTTCGCAATTAAGGGGTAACTCACTAATATAATCATAGACCACATCAAGATCTGAGGGATTTTGACACTCGCATCTAATCTCAAAAATGACCACAACTCTTCTTTTAAAACAAGGATTGAGAAGATAACTGCAGGAGCAAGGAATAAGCCTGCGTGATTGATCATTAAGCCAATTCTTAGTATTTGACGCTCTCCTTCATCTAAGTCAGGTCCGTCTACGAGATTAGCTATATCCAGTCCATACATGCTCCAGAGGCCTAATGTCAGCAAGTTGGCTACCGTCAGACAAGCAAGGATAATCAGAATGAGATAAAGGAGACTTCGCATATAGTTTTCTCGCCGATGCTTAATAAAGCGGTGCTCGCCAAAGGTATCGACATAAGTATAAAGAAAAAACTAATTTTTAGTTTACCTATTCAATCTAACTTTGTGGTATAAAATGTAACATCCTTTTTCTTAAATAATGTCGACTCACAGTTATGAAGACAAAATTAAGTGTCAATATTAATAAAGTAGCACTCATCAGGAATGGTAGAGGAGGCAACCTTCCCGATTTGATCAGATTTGCTCAGGATTGCGAAGATTTTGGCGCTGATGGCATCACAGTCCATCCAAGACCTGATGAAAGACATGTCCGCTATGATGATCTTCCGAGACTAAAAGATGTAGTTAAGACTGAACTCAACGTAGAGGGTTATCCTTCTAAGCGCTTTATGAAAGAAGTTTTGGCAGTAAAGCCGGATCAGTGTACACTGGTTCCTGACCCGCCAGGAGTGCTCACCTCTGATAGTGGATGGGACATAAAAAAAGAGGGCGTATTCTTAAAAGAAATTATTGCCACTCTTCGTGACCATGGCATCAGAAGTTCTCTATTCGTTGATCCAGATGTTGATCAAGTTAAAGCTGCGGCAGAAGTGAATGCTGATCGTATAGAATTATATACTGGTGATTTTGCTAAGACTTATTTCACAGATCGAGAAGCGGCAGTTAGAGATCATGTCGCTAGCTCTATAGAGGCTCAACGCCTTGGTATGAAAGTGAACGCGGGTCATGACCTTAATCTGGACAACCTCGCTTTTTATTCATCTTCATTATCAGGTTTGTCAGAGGTTTCCATAGGTCATGCACTGATCTCTGATGCCTTGTATTATGGTATCAGTAATGTAATAGGTATGTACAAAGCACTACTTTAAAAAGAAGCTCAAGTTCAAGCTCAAGAATCAAGTTCAAAGTTTATCAGACGATAGTTTATCAAACGACGGACAACCGATGTTAAATCAAAATAACAGGCAGTAATTATGGGGTTAGCCAGAATTGTCGTCCTTCCTTGAAAGGGAAGGAGTGAGGATGGGTATAACGGAAAATAGCATTGTAGAATCCAACAATTCATCAATCCAACAATGATCTCACATTTGCAAGAACATCTTAAACCCATAAAACGTCTCAAACATATTAAACAATGGTCTGTCGCCTATTATCGGACCATAGCTATTCAGACGACGGACGATAGGCAGAATCGAGAACTAAGATTCGAGAGCCTACAAAAGAAGTAAGATCTCAGCAGGCAGATATCATACGTCAGACTTAGCTCGAGACTTAAACACAAAAGCACTAACGTACTTAAGAACAATTATCCAGAACATCTTAAACCCATAAAACGTCTAAAACATATAAAACACTGAACTTATCCCTTTACAAATTTCCTTGTTAAGATGTCATTCTTATTAAAGCGCATTTGCATAAAATACATGCCACTGGATAGCTCTGAGACATCGATAGATTGCTCAATACTCGATGAGCTTTGATCGACTTGTTTTCTAAGCACTTCTTTGCCAGAAGCGTCTATAATTACAATATTGAAGTCTTCACTTTTTTTAATTAGATCTAACTTGAAAAAAAGTTGATCGCCAACTGGATTGGGAAATATTTTCACCTCTTCTGTTGCTACAAAATCTTCAACTGCAGAACTAACTCCTTGAATGTTCAAGTTGTCTATAGCCCATCCCCATCCTCTTGCAAAAGGATCAGAGAACAATCTAAATCTAATCGCGACTGTATCGCCAGTTACAAATTTTTCAGATTCTAAAAGATCAATTGTACGATCTCTAAAGAGTGTGATATTTCCTTCTCTCTCTGAATCGTTTCCAACTATGCCATTGCTGTAAGCTGTGAACCATGCCGGGTCAGCTCGACTATCATAGCCATCTATGAAAGGCTCCCATCTGTTTGATCGGAGTTTTTTGCCTTCTACGATAACATAATCCCAGAACTCAGCATCTCCAAAACTTGTCCCAGGTTCACTTGGTTCAACAAGTACAATTTCGTCGAACTCCATAAAAGCTTTCCCTGCTTCCTTTAAAACAATTGGTGTTGTCAGTTCATAGTTGAAGTTTATAGTTCTATTTTCTCCTGCAGCCTCATACGGATGATCACTATGGATACCTGCATCAGCAAATCCTGAAGGTTGCGCTATTGAAAATCCAGTTCCTTCAAAATCTTCCGTTGTGCTGTTAAAATCGTTTTCATATATATCTAAAGCTCCTGAGACGGCTTCTATGTCTACTCTATGAAATCCAGTCTCTGGGCTGCTCGTAGTGTTGCTTATTGAGGATGCATCTATCGCGAGAATTCGATATTCTATAATATCGCCAGCGGCTATCGTATTTGGAAGATCTAATGTAACTATGTATTTATCATCTTCAAAAAAGTCTGTCGTATCAAGCTTCATTCCAAGTTGTGGCTGATCAGTTCCATTAATGCGCCACTCTACTACCAGTGTGTCCAGTCCTGCAAAAACATCACTTGCATTTGCTGCTAAAGCGATTTCTGTATCAACCGATTTAATCTTGGTTACAGGAGTGTGTAAAAGTTCTGGGTTGATCTCATCTGGTCCGAAAGCATATTGAAATTTGAATTGTAAGCCATTAACATTGATGCCAGGGCTTGTAAATTTTGTATTTCTATTATCTACTACCTCTATATGGTAGTCAACAATTATATTTTCATTTCGAGCGGGGATAGTTGCTTCAAAATTGTCTCCACCAACATTTATAAAATCGACAATGACTTCTTCCATTAGGCCATCATCATATGTATAAACCAGTTTTAAGCTATCAGCGATATAGCCATTGTCAGACTCGA
>CALHUZ010000292.1 GCA_938039305.1 uncultured Saprospiraceae bacterium | reverse complement strand
CTTTCCGTGATGATAAATAAACAATCTTCGATGATGATTGCATTTTCTATAGTTAGATAGTCTTCATTAGTATTGTTGTATTCTTCTGGATTAATCTCCACATTTTTAAGACATCCTTCTTGCGGTTGGCTAATTGACCCGACTCGAGGTACGCTAAACGAACCGCTAAAGGGCACTTCTCTTCCCGTACTTCGCTGAATACCCGTACCACGGAAATTACCTTTCATAAAAGTGCCTATTGGTCCTACCTCTTTCAGTTCTAACTCAAATGATGTATTATTTATAAGATCGGACGAGACATAGTCAAAGTTTCCATCGGCATCTTTAAAAGCAAGAACACCAATCTCTCCAGGACTTACGCCCGGCGCAATCTCTGGATGAAACCAACCTAAAAGAAATGGATTTGTACCAGAGTTATTAGTAACCGGTACGACTACTTCAACAAAATAAGGCTGCTCTAGACCAAGAGTTGGTTCAAAACTACCGTATCCATCCTGGTGAATATTTGCGAATTCTTGATCGCCTATTTTATAGCTTACGCCAAATGATACATTTTCTGGAGTCTCTAAGATGATCTCTGGTTCAGGAATTGGGTCATATTCGATCTCGCCTTCGTCAAAATCATCTCGTGTACAACCTATGGTGCAAAGAATTAAAAGAAGAATAAACGGAAATTGTAAATACTTCATAATGATTGAATAGTTAAAAGGTTAACGAATCATAAATTAAGTGATCACTACTATGTTAATGCTTCGTGCAGCTCCTTTCGTTGCAGTAGCATCTAAATTACTTTCTTTTTGTGTTGTTTTGTTGCCTGTTCTAATTATTCAAGATCATAGTAATTGTCCTTCTTTTCTGATCGTTTGCCTAAGTAAAACTAAAGGTTACATAGTGTAATTTCGGTGGCGGCCATTGCTAATGATGTCTAAGTTGCACGAAGCGAATTCTTCGCTCTGTTTTAAGATTAAACTCGAGGTATAGAAAGCATTAGATATCTTGCGCGCAATTAATCATCGAAGCGAGAAATGTCGAAGAAAGTTGTTATCAGTGGAACTGGGCTATGGATACCAGAAAATACACTTACGAATGAGGAGTTAGTTGATTGTTATAATCAGCACGTAGATGTTTTTAATGAAGAACACAAGCAAGACATATCCGATAATACTGTAGTTGCAAAGGCATATTCTTCAGCAGCATTTATAGAGAAAGCGTCAGGTATTAAGAGCCGATATATATATCAGAAGAAGGGAGTATTAGATATTGATCGGATGCGTCCAGATATCCCGGTTCGTAGAAATGATGAACTTTCAGATCAAGCTGAAATGGCTGTTCATGCAGCGAAGCAAGCGATGGAGAAAGCTGGAAAATCTGCTGAAGATATTGATGCAGTTATTGTCTCATGTGCGTATACTCAAAGATCATACCCAGCCATCGCTATCGAGGTACAAGAAGCGCTCGGCATAGTTGGGTTCGGATTTGATATGTTAGTGGCTTGCTCGGCTGCGACATTTGCGCTCCAGCGGTCATATGAAATGGTGAAAGCCGGTACTGCAAAATGTGTCTTAGCCATTAACCCAGAACTGACATCACCACAGGTTAATTATAAAGATCGGGATAGTCACTTCATATTTGGAGATGTCTCGGTTGCAACAATAGTGGAATCAGAAGAGACTTGTTCTGCTTCTGATTCATTCGAGATATTGAGTACTAAAACATTTACACAATATTCTAATAACATCCGATCTAACTTCGGATATGTGCTGAACGCTAATGACACCGACCCTCTTGACAAAACTCAGTACTTCTCTCAAAATGGAAGAACGGTCTATAAAGAGGTTTGCCCGATGGCAGCGAAGCATCTGTCGGATCACTTAGGATCATTGGATCTGAAAAATGAAGACATTAAGAGATGGTGGTTACACCAAGCCAACATCAATATGAATAAGCTCATCTGCAGCATCTTATTGGATCGTCAGCCGAGTGAAGAAGAAGCGCCTATAGTATTGGATCAATTTGCGAATACCGCATCAGCGGGTTCATTGATTGCCTTTAATATGTATCATGAGGATCTCGAGCAAGGAGATTTGGGAGTGATCTGCTCATTTGGAGCGGGGTATTCTATCGGTAGTTTGGTTGTTAAGAAGAGGTAATATGGTTCATTTCAACATATACGATTAATTTTATATATGTTGTGTGCTAATAATTGGTTATTTTTGAACAAATAGCTATATTATGAATAAGATTTTAGCGCTTTCGATTGGATGTTTCTTTTTTCTCGCGCGGGCCGATGCTGAAGTAACATTTCACGTTGATCCGGAACCATTGACCATAACATGTAGCAACGGTTCTTTTGACGATCAGTTAATACAAGAATGGATTGATGATTATACTGATAATCCTAACAATGTTTCTACTGATTGTGATGAACCCGAAGATCAGATAGAGTGGTTTGACGATTATATGTTTGACCCAGGTCAGAGTTGTGGGGATGTAACAATCACTTTTGAAGCGATGGATTGTGACGGGACATTTTTGAAAGAAGGGGTCATAACTTTTGTTGATAACGATGCTCCGATGATGACAAATTTTCCGCTGGAAACTTTTGCCGCTTGTGGATCTCCAGAAGCTGATGTGAATTTATGGTTGGATCAAATTAGAAATGGAGCTTTTGTAGATAATTGCAATCCTGGTATTTCGTTGAATATCTCAGATGATTGTGACGGCTGTTCTGTGGAGTGCGAGTCAAGTTTAGATGTCAATTTTGTTGTTGTCGATAATTGTAACAACAGCGCTCAATTCACATTCACACTAACAATAGACAATGATTCAGATCGAGATGGCCATGATGACGACGTTGACAACTGTCCCGATAATTATAATCCTGGCCAAGAGGACATAGACGGTGATGGCATAGGAAATGTCTGTGACAACATGAATGAACCAGGATTGTTTGTTGTGATGGATGAGAATCTCTTTTTGAACAAAGAATACTCAGGTGTCATACTTAAATCTGAAAACGGATTGTGTTGGATGATTACTGTTAACAACAATGGTTCGATGTCTACTATATCTGTTGTTTGTCCTGATTGAACAAAACGAGTCTTTATTCCTATATAGTTCTTCAAAACACCTACATGAGTTTAGCCTAGTCATAACTCAGACATTGGGATCAGACAAATCCTGCACTTAATCTGTATATTAAAGCTTCATCACAGTAAGCTATGCAGAAAGAACATACAGTTCAAATAGCTGCTTTAAGTATCTTTTTCTTCATTATTCTCTTAGCTATCACCCCAACAATCGTAGGTATGATCCAAGGTATTGCCATGAGCGGGCCAGTAAAAATATCACTTAAAAAGCGAGATCCGCCAAAAGCAAGAAAAGCAGTATAAGCAGCTATACCTGTGCCTATCATTCCTTCAATATGGTCCATTAACCAATTAGCTTCGTTCCTGGATTTTTCAAATGATTTAATCGCTAACGGAATATTTGAGAGGCCAAGACAACCAAATATAAGCAACAAGATGGCTTGCCCTTCCAATCTAAGAATCAAACTCCAGATTACTAATGCCCCACCAAGGAACACCATTGCCGATAGAATGATTTTTCTTGTTTTTAAGATATGTTCTGGGATATCCTTTTTATAATTTAGTATCGCAATAGCATACCACAAAGGTCCAGCTGTGATGAGTGCTAAGAACCCTAAGAAAGAGGCGATAAGATAGTGTCCTTGAATGGTCCTCAATACGCAAAGGATGGTAGCGCTTACAACCACTATCCACATCATAAGTACATAGATCTTTCCTATTTTGACATGGAGATTACCGCCTTTCTTAGTGAAGACAGGAATCCAAAAGGAGATCAAACTTGTCGTGCCAGCCGCGATGTGTATTGTCAATATTGTCTTGAAAAGTAACTCCATGATTCGTTGTGTTTGACATGAAGTTATATTGCTTTGAAGGTTGATGAACTGGTCAGTGACGGTTATCAAGTTTTCTTGATGAATGTCAAGGTCTTTTGATGACTATCAAGGATTTTTGACGACTGACAAAGCTCAGCTTTTAAACTTTGATATATATTTTCGTGACACAGGTATCACTATATTATGGAGATCTTTAAGATGGAGTTGTAATCCTTGAGCGTTTCCATTGACCTTAGCAATCTTCTCAGAGTTCACTAAGTATGACCGATGGCTTCTGATGATGTTGGTAGTCAATAGCGCCTGTTCAATAGCTGAAAGAGTGTTTCGAACCAATTCTTTCTGCATGCCCTCTTCATCCCTATAGATTATGTTCACATAATTTTGCATCGCTTCGACATATAAGATCTTGTGAACATCTACTTCAAAGGTTGACTTAGAATTATGAATAGGAAGCTTAATTAAGGAGCTTTTTGAGATCTCTTTATATGGTGCTATTTCAGTGGCTATTTTCTGATTGGCCTTTAGGTTTTTAATTGTTTTTAATGCTCCAAATATTAGTGTTGGAAAGATACCAATGACTACAGTGCTATACAATACATAACCAAATTGAGAAAGGTCAAATGATCCGACAATTGAATATGAAATAAAGACAAAATTTGCTGAAGCGATCAAAAGAATTAGCACTAAAATCATGACTATCCACTTCCACAAAGTCCAAGTTGGATGATCTCTTTTTAGTCCGAGTAGATAAATACTTGTGAAGTCAAATATGAGCGCTATCAAAGTACTGATACCTCCAAAAGCCGCACAATACATCCATGCGTTACTTCCAACGGCATTCAATCCAAATGGCTGTAAAAGAACCAAGACTAAGAAAACAACAAATCCACCTGATATAGCTCCTTTGATTACAGACCAGATGTCATCATCATCTGGATAGGGTTGGTTCAGAAAGGATAATAGCTTTTTGATCATAAAGAAAGGCAAGATAGTAAGAGGGCACTTGAGTAACCCAGTTATGTGCATTCAATTTTCGTAAGAAATAGTCGTACCCTCAATCTTTATCTTAGCTATATTAGACGTATTAGAATTAGACTATGCAAAATGAATACGCAGTTCAGATGGCCGCCTCCAATCTTAGATTTGGAGCAGGTGTCACTCGAGAAGTTGGTATGGATTGTATCGACAGAGGCCT
>CALHUZ010000291.1 GCA_938039305.1 uncultured Saprospiraceae bacterium | reverse complement strand
CTTAAGACAAAGACATGCTTAGTATATGGCCATGCAATACCGAATCCAAGAACGACTTCAAAGCTATTTCGCCCCATCACAATGGCATCTACATCTTTCATCAACTGAAAGTACCCCATATCATTTTGATCTGGATTAGGTATGGCATCTAACCAATCTATCTCTCCATTCTTGCCTGCAATGAAGCCATCTAAGCTTTGTGCTATGAATACTATGTTTTTCATAATAATTAGAACAACAATTCCTTTAATATATATTTAAAGAGTAATGGTAAACATATCAGGCTAATCTAAAGTCATGATCTAAAATTCTGTTTTAAAACCTCTCATTTGAGTCGTCGAGCTTCCAAACTCTATGTACAAGGTTGAATTCCTTAAACATTTTTTTTGCTTCATCAATAGTCCACTTTTTCCATTCTGGGTTTAGATGATTTCCATACCACCTCTTTGAGAAATTCCAAATATTATCTATTGGTTGAACGTCGCCTTTTTGAACATTGTGTTTTCTTGTCCATTTGTCAATTTGATCTTCGTTTTCAAATATCAACATATTACTACAAGTATAAATTACGTTATCCCATGCGTTCTTCATTGGCACAGGAAAGTGTATTAAATAATTGTTTTCTTGGACCTTTCCATCGATAATATTTATTTCTACTTGTTTAGTTTCTGCTCCTACTGTTGTTGTAATTTTTACATCATCTTTTAGTAGAGCAGCAATTCCGAGAGAGCACCATGCACAGTTTCCCCACCATTCACCATTTTTTGTTTTCACATAGAAATTGGTCGGAGCCAATGAAAATGGGTGAATGCACCACACCTTAGGTTCGCTTGGATGAAGAACAACCCCGTGATATTCTTGCAAGTCCTTTAGTCCTTCAACTACTTCACTATCGTCTACAGTAAGTGTATTAGCAAGGTCTTCAATACTCGGGGCGTAGCCGTTATCAATTATTCCCTTTATAATCGCATAGTGAAGATTAGAATTTGTTATCATTTTTTCTTTGAGTTTTCGATTTTCTCGGTTTGATACAAAGGGAACATAATTGAGAGAGTGTCTCAATGATAGACAGGCGCTTTCCTCTATTCACATTTGCTCACAAAGCTACCCAAAACAAAAAAAGCCCCAGCAATACGCTGAGGCTTTTCTATTTTCTTTATAATTCAGAAAGGGCTAATTACATAGACCACTTCTTGATAGAGTCGTTGTTCATTTTAATGTAGTCATCGTTACCTGCTTCTGTAGCAAGCATAAGAGACTTCTTCGCAGCAGCGATTGCTTCTGCTTTCATTCCCATATCAGCAAGAATCAAAGATTCCTTTCGTACTTGCCAGAATCTTGGGCTATCTCCACTTGTTGCTTTCTGAACGTACATCAATGCTGTCTTAAGATCTTTTCCACTGTCGTGCATGTAAGATCCAGCATTGTAGTAATCATTAGTAGATGGTCCAGCCATAGCTGCTTCGATACTTGCCATCACTGCTTTATCAGTGTGAACGCTTAGCTTCATCGGAACTAAAGTTCCTTCCCAAGCCATCTGAATAACAGCGCCTTCAGCATTAATATCTGCAACTGCAATTGAAAAGTTCTCCATAGCAAGTGCCTTGATAGCTAAAGCTTTTACTGTAACTACAAGTGTTGGTGTCTTTTCTACGTAACTACTCCAGTTACTTGATTCATGAGTATAAAAGTGTACATCCCAAGTCTTCATGCCTGGCTTAGTCAAAATCGCATATGCGCCTGCTTTTAACTCCTGACCTTCGATCATTACATCTTCGCTGAAAGTCATTTTAGTTGCAGAGTTAGCACCAGTTCTCCATACCTTATCAAAAGGAACAAGATCTCCAAATATAACACGGCCCTTAGTAGCAGGTCGAGAATACTCTAAAGTTACATCAGTCAATCCAACTGTTTGCTTAACCATAGCTGCAGGGCTTGCTGCAGGTGTACGGATCTGTCCGAGAGCCATAGTCGCAATAGAGGTAACCAGTAATAAAGTAATTGTTAAATTTTTAAGCATTTCTTTTTCTTTATTGTTGTTGAAAATTCGTGCAAATATATTCATTACTACACTAATTTATCGTCCGCTTAAAGATATTTAACCAAGTTTTAATATGACCTGTGTTTGTTGGCTCTAAAGCAAAGAAGAAAGCTATATAATCTTCTTTTTGAGTGCCTTGAACTCTTCTTCGGTGATAAGCCCCTTCTCCATCATCTCAGCTAACTCTTTGATCCTCACAAGTGGATCCTTTTCAGCCTCTTCAGCTTTCTTCTTTTGAGTCTCTTGGTTCCTATGTATGTCTTTAGCCACATCCTTACCTTTCTCAAAGGATTCATCGTACATCCTCTTGATACGAGAGATATCAAAATCTAAGAACGTGCCTCCATTTTCAAAGTGTGATTTGAACACTTCACCAAGCGCATAAGTCGATGCACCTGACAATATCGCGAGTGTAACCCCACCGAGCACTGATCCTACACCTGGGATAAACTTGATGGCCCTTGCTCCCATTCTGGCCACAGATGCTCCTGAAAGCGAAGTGATGATGGCCTTACCGCTCGTCTCTTTGAAGTCCACATCATATAGATTGCTCATTTGTCTGATCATATCTAATTGGATCGCTGTCACCGCAAATAGATCTGCGATCGGAACAGGTATAAACCCGGCGCCCATGGACCAGATGATATGATTCTTTACGATTGTATTGGCGTGGCTCGTTTTATTTTCCATAAGTCGATATTCTAACTATGATAAAGTTCAACATTGAAGATAAGAACACAGGAACGAGTTGCATCGACTATTTCGATCAATCACACTGATTCTTAGACTTGAAACGCACTCTGAAAAGCTTTAGTTTCCTCAAATGTACTTCCAGATGCTATTGCCCCAATCATCTGCTGACTAAAGTATGGGGTCATTGAGATGCCTTTAGTGCCTAAACCATTGAATAGATACAGACCTTTGTGCTTCCTATGCTCACCTATCAATGGTCTCCGATAACTGGTTGCAGGTCTGATACCTGCTATATGATCTATGACTTTGTAGGGCTTTCTTACTACTTCATCCAAGAACGTTATAAGGATCTTGGCCTTTTCTTTATTAGGGACAAGATCAACCGTATTATGATCTATAGTGCTTCCCACCCAGAAGGTCCCATCGAGTCGCGGCATGATGAACTTACCATATTTAATGATGCGATCTTTAGGTAGTCCATCTATCTCACATATCAATACTTCGCCTTTGAATGGTGCATATTCCGCTGTCGCAAATAGCTTACTACTTGTTCCTTTATAGCCACACGCCAGTATCACATGCTTATATCCAGTTTCTTTATATTGATACGAGCCATCTTCAGCCATGAATAGATCTGACTCTACAAATCCTTCCTCTCTCAATGTGCCACTTGATAGCCACTTCTTTCTAAGTGCTGCTAAAATGATTGGAACTTCGATCTTAAATCCTCCAGAAACAATTCCAAATCTATGGGCATCTGGCCAGATATCTGATAGTTCAGCTTTGTCTCCTCCTTTGCCTATGTATCGTTCATACGACGGATCTATAGAACGAGTATCCCAGACATTCTCGGCTTTGATGTCTTTAATATAACGCCATATTGGAATGTCTGACATGAACTGCTGACCTATCTCAACTTCGATGTTCCTGTAGACTTGGCGCGCTATAGGCATGAAGGTTTCGATCATCCAAGATTTAACATACTTCGGTCCCGTTAATGGATTGATAATACCTGAAGAAGCTGCAGATGAGCTTTCCAAAGCACCTTCATCGTATATGTCTATACTTAATCCGACCTTTTCAGCTTGCCAGCCCAGAAGTGAACCTGCTATACCCTGCCCAATGATCAATATGTCTTTTTTCTCCAGTTGACTACCTTTTATGATGGATTCAAAGCGGCCTTATATGTTGCGAGACATCGCTCTCTGGCAAATTTATGATCTACCATCGGCTCTGGGTAATCTGGAGTGCCATATTCTGGAATCCATTTTTTGATATACACTCTTTCTTTGTCAAACTTGTCCATCTGCGAGGTTGGATTAAAGACTCTGAAGTACGGCGCAGCGTCTGTACCAGATCCTGAAGCCCATTGCCATCCTCCGTTGTTTGAGGCCAAATCAAAGTCAAGTAGTTTGATAGCAAAGTATGCTTCTCCCTTTCGCCAATCCATCATCAAGTGCTTTGTCAAAAAGCTGGCAACCACCATGCGAACACGGTTGTGCATGTAGCCAGTGGTATTAAGCTCCCTCATACCTGCATCTACCATCGGGTATCCAGTCATGCCATCACACCAACGCTGAAACTCGTCTTCCGATTCGCGCCAAGGAATTCTATCATATTTGGGTCGGAAAGAACCCTCTACTACATGCGGATAGTTTTCTAAGATCTGTGCGTAAAAATCTCTCCAAATCAACTCGCTCAGATAGGTGGCAGAAAGTCCAATCGCCTTAAAAGCCTTTTCTCTTATGCTCAATGTGCCAAAACGAAAGTGGATACCCAGTTTTGAAGTACTATCCTCAAGTCCTGGAAAATTTCTACGTTCTTGATAGTTTTTGATCACCTTCTGCGGCACCGTCGTTCCCGGTATCGGAACAGAGCTACGAGTGAAACCCATCGACTTAAGGGATGGCATCCGAGTAGGCTTTATGTCCTGAAACTGATCCATGTGGGCTTCACTTGGATAGAACGATTTGTTCTTCTTTCGCTTGGACAGGTATTGCTCTTCAAATTGTGCTAACCACTTCCTCTTGTAAGGCGTAAAAACAGTGTATATGCCACCTGCGCCCGTAAGCACGTCATCCTTCTCAAATATCACATGGTCTTTAAATGTATGAAAGTCGATACCGTGGGTATCCAACAAGTCAGCTACTTTCTGATCGCGAACTTTAGCATAAGGCTCATAATCATGATTAGTGTACACCGAATCGACCTTATACTTCTTAATTAGCTTCGGCCATACTTCTTCAGGTGTCCCATACATCACAACAAGGTCACTACCAAGATCATTGAGCTCTTCTTTCATTTGCGACAGCGTATCATGTATGAATGTCACTCTCGCATCGTCCTCAGGTAGTTCATCCAATATATTCTTATCAAGGATAAAAACTGGTATGACCTCAGACGATTCAGTAAGTGCCTTAAAAAGTCCGTGATTATCGGTAAACCTGAGGTCTCTACGAAACCAAAATATGCTTCTTTTCATTTGAATTATTCTAACATGAAGTTAATGTCACCGAATTATGGTCACATGTCACCCTATGTAAACGTCAGGTTATATATTTGTTCAAAAATAGGGAATCATGAGCTACCGTCACATTAAGACAGTTCTTGGCTTATTCATAGTCATGATCTTATTAGCGAGCTGTCAGAAATCGAATCCGACAGAGGTCCAATCTGATGTAGATCGACTATATACAGAGTATCAGCTACAGGCAAGTCCTGAAAGAGCAGAGGTATATCTGGATACTTTAGATAGCTTCATCAGAAACAATATATCTAATCCACCACTGATCAAAACACATCTGGACAATGGGATAAAAACATCAATGGCTCAAGGGTTACTGTCCAGAACTCCTTCATACTTACTACCTATGCTTAGGTTGTATCCAAGTCTTGATAATCGCAACGAATATCTTTTAAACTTGGGTGATGTCATGTTCGCACTTCGAAAAAAGCATGCTGCAAGTGTAGTATTCTCAGAATTGATCAAGTCAAATGCTGGTGATGCTACTATTATGAAGAAGCAACAGTTCATTGATTCCTTAGCAATTGCAAATCCTGATTACGTCGGATACTTATTTGATCAAATATTGGTAAATCCTGACGAGCTTGGGGTTAATCTCGCTGCATCTCTCAAGTATGTAGACGCTGTAGAAGCATTAGCCTTAGTTTCACCTGAAAACACTCGTGTACCAGAACATCTTTATACAGCTGCAGAAGTAGCGAGAAGTATGCGGACTTTTCCAAAAGCCATGAGTCTTTATGACTGGCTTATTGATTCATATCCTAAAGCTGAAAAAACACCTAATGCCCTATTCATCAAGGGATTCATATTAGAGCAAGATTACAATAGAACTGAAGATGCCAAAGAAATATACGAGCGTTTCTTGGAAGAGTTTCCCACACATGATATGGCTGAAAGCGCAAAGTTCTTGTTAAGTAATCTTGGTAAAACAGACGAAGAGATTCTTTCTCAGATAGAAAAGAACAAAGCAGCTAATAAGTAACCTTTAGGGGGTGCATGAATGATCAATCAGCGACAAGCTCCATCTTGTCGTAGGGCTTTAATTTGTTTCCTTTCACACTGACTTCTGCGATCAAGGTATAAGTAGACTTTGTATTTTTTATGATTTTGGCAATTGATGTAAGACCTCGATATAGGAAGTTCTTATCTCCCATCTTATCCATTGCAGACTTTAGAGGATCATAGGTAAGCTCAAACTCCTGAGTGATCACCTCATCAGTCATTATGGCTGCATCTATGATGATGGTTTCTTCTTTGAGGATATATTCATCTATTAGCTTGGACTTTCTCCGTCCTCGACTGTACTTCTCTTTCAAAATCAGAGTTACACTTTCGATGTATTGATCTGACTGGGTGCTTATAGAATAGCTACCGGTCACCAATCGATCTTTCAAATTCATCGTCTCAGGTAATGAAAGAGCAATCTTCACTCCTTCTATACCTAACCAGTCTTTTACCTTTTTGATAAGTGCCATAACTTCTGAAAAATAACGCTATTCCTTGATATCACGAGGTCTTTCTGATGAATCCTTCATATGGTATGACGGATCAAGAGTAGATATCGACACACATTCTATTGATATATTTAAGCTTTTGGTGAAAGTCCCATCTCCTGGCCAAGCTTTAACATGTACTTCTTAGCGGCTATAGGCTCATTTGGAACATGACCATCAAGAATGGCTTCTCTGATAGCCAACTTGATATCTCCTACTTGCCGAGAAGGAGGAATCCCAAATGTCTCCATGATCTCTTCTCCAGATACAGGAGGCTGCCATGAACGCATTTTGTCCTGCTCTTCTACTTCAATCATCTTTTGCTTGACTAACTCATAGTTAGCATGGAAGCGTTGCATTTTGGCGGCATTCTTTGTTGTGATGTCAGCTTGGCAAAGCGCCATAAGATCTTCTATATCCTCTCCAGCATCGAACAGTAACCTTCTGATTGCCGAGTCTGAGATATCCTCCTTAGTTAAGCTGATCGGTCTCAAGTGAAGCCTAACCAATTTTTGAACATACTTCATCTTATCATCCAGTGGCAGCTTCAGTTTCCTAAATATTTTAGGAGTCATGTTAGCTCCAACTGCATCATGACCATGAAAGGTCCACCCTGCTTTCTTATCAAACCTCTTTGTTCTCGGCTTACCGATATCATGCATCACCGCGGCCCATCTCAACCATAGATCTGTCGAAACACGTGAGACATTATCCAACACTTCTATGGTATGAAAGTAGTTGTCCTTATGCCCTTTCCCATCTAAGTAGTCTACTCCTTTAAGCGCATAAAACTCAGGGAATATCAACTTACATAGACCCGTTGTTAATAAAAGTCGCCAGCCGATAGAAGGTATCGGCGAGAGTATGATTTTGTTCAATTCTGTTGTGATTCGCTCTTGTGAGATGATCTTAATCCTTTCTGCATTTCTTTCGATGCCTCCAAATGTTATTGGCTCGATATCATAGTCCAATTGACTTGCAAATCTCACGGCTCTCATCATCCTTAAGGGATCATCTGAGAATGTAATATCAGGATCACCGGGAGTTCTAATCAATCTCTCATCGATATCCTTCATACCATCGAATGGATCTAAAAAACTGCCATAGTCAGATCCGCTGACTTTGATAGCCATCGCATTGATGGTAAAGTCTCTCCGTTTCTGATCATCCTCAAGTGTTCCAGGAACAACTGAAGGCTTGCGACTATCTGGACTATATGATTCTTTACGGGCACCTACGAATTCTACATCAAGCCCTTTGTATAAGATCATTGATGTGCCGTAACGCTTGAAGATTGTAGGCCTTTTTATATTCAATTTCTTTGCGACCATTTCTGAAAGAGAAATGGCATCTCCTACCACAACTACATCTAAGTCTTGTGTGGATCGGTTCAATATGCGATCCCGTACATATCCACCGACTAAATACGCATCCACTTTTAGCTCATCGGCTACTGCTCGAATGGCATCAATTATGGCTTGTTCCTTTATGTTAAATGTAAAATCCAAAGACGGCTATGATATGACTAAGGTGTGTGTCGCAAAGTTAAGCTAATGGCTATAAAGTCTAAACTTATACCATCATAAAACCCCAATGGCAGGCATCGTCTCGTAACCTGCATATCTCTCACTGATTTCGTCAAGTGTATCAAACAATTTCGCTGGCTCATGCTCTGTCACAAGAATCGATCTATATTGTTTAATTTGAGGTAACCCTCTGAAATAGTTAGAATAATGTCTGCGCATCTCTAATACACCAAGTTTCTCTCCTTTCCACTCCAAGCTTCTTTGTAAATGCTCTCGCGCCGCATCTACTTTCTCATTGATTGTTGGTGGAGCTAATACTTCTCCAGTTCTGAAGAAATGCTTCACCTCTCTGAATATCCATGGATTACCGATAGCTGCACGACCGATCATGATACCGTCAACTCCGTATTTGTTTTTATAAGCAAGAGCTTTTTGTGGACTATCTATATCACCATTGCCGATGATAGGTATATTGACTCTTGGGTTCTCTTTTACTTCTTGAATATATGACCAGTCAGCTTCACCTTTATACATCTGCTTTCTCGTTCGGCCATGTATCGCAAGTGCTTTTATACCTACATCTTGTAGTCTTTCAGCTACTTCTGAGATCTTAATGGTGTTGTCATCCCAGCCCAAACGAGTCTTGACCGTTACTGGTAGATTAGTAGCCTTCACAATAGCCTCCGTCAAAGCGACCATCTTCGGTATGTCTTGAAGAATACCTGCTCCCGCCATTTTGCAAACAACCTTTTTTACTGGACAACCAAAGTTGATATCTAATACTTCAGGTTGTGCTTCTTCTACAATCTCCGCTGCTCTTCTCATCGAGTCGAACTCTGCACCAAAAATCTGGATACCTATCGGTCGCTCATCATCATATATATCCAGCTTCTGAACACTCTTATGAGCATCTCTTATCAGCCCTTCTACCGAGATAAACTCAGTATACATCATGTCACATCCTTGTCTCTTGCACAATGCTCTAAATGGAGGATCTGATACATCTTCCATTGGTGCAAGAAAAAAAGGAAACTTCTCAAATGATATATTACCGATTGTTACCACAGACTAATGACGATTTGTAGATACAAAGGTATGTCTTCTTGGGTTTATGTGAAGGGCCTCTCGACACCTTTGACTAATCAAGCAACCGGCCATATTTTACGCTAACAAATAATACATTATCCTAATATAACACTGCACTTCGATGCATCAACCATTAAATAATCGTTAATAAACGCAACCAGACACAAGAAACACTCGTCTTTCACTGTTATAGAACCATTAGATAGTTTTTTCATACAATTCGGCAGAAGCTTACCTCTTAGGTAGGCTTCTTTTTTATTGTAGATATCTGAATAGACGCATAGCCAGATTGAACATCACACTCAGAAGAACCATCGTCGTGATCGGTACGAATACGTCTATTCCATTGACGTTAGTTCTTATATCTCCAGGGAGATGTCCTAACCACTTGAACTTGTCACCTGCGAAATAATAAACTAATCCTATGACTAAGAGAAAGATGCCTACGGCTATGATCTTTTTCCCTATGTCTTGTTGAACCTGCATAGTGGAAGTGGGTTATGAGTTTTTAGCCCAAAGATCTGCTGGATAAACACCTTTGTCTATGAGAGCTTGGATGCGCTCTTGCACAAAAGGCTTATCTTCTTTATAAGTCACACCAAACCATTCTTCATCGCAAGACACCACATCAACAACTTTAGTTTTTGATGTTATGAGGTTCTCAATTAGAAGGGGAATGAAGAATTCTGACTTGGGTGTATACCCAAATTCCTTTAAGAACTCAGAGAACATCTTTTCACAATAATCAAAGTAATCTGGATAAAAACCCCATAGATTCATAGAAACCACTGTATCTCCAGGTAGATGATTCACTCCATCATCAGTTGGATAAGTGATCTCCTTTGCCTCGTTATATCCTATTTTAAGTGTTTCTACTACACTGACCAATTCTTCCTGCTCATTTTTATGGCATACTCCACGATTCACGGTGCCATGAAGACTCATTGTTTTATCTAAACTATATCCGATTAATGAATAGTTCTTCTTTTCATCCTTTTCAAAAAACTCTTTGACAGCATGATAGGCATTTCTGCCATAGAAGTCATCCGCATTAATTACTACGAAGGGTTCCTTAGTTACCTTTCTGGCAGCCCAAACAGCATGTGCAGTTCCCCAAGGACGTTCTCTTTCTTTATCATAGTCGATACCAGCAGGTACATCGTGAACATCTTGGTATACGTATTCAACTTCTATCTCTGAGTCAAACTTACCTTTGAAGAATTCTCGGAAAGCCTCATTGAATGATTCGCGTATAACAAATACTACTTTGCCAAACCCTGCATCTATAGCATCACTTATACTGTAGTCTAATATTGTCTCTCCAGAAGGTCCAAAAGCATCCATTTGCTTTAACCCTCCATATCGACTTCCCATTCCGGCTGCTAAAACTAAAAGAGTAGGCTTCATTTTATTAATTTTTTTTCTGATACAAATATGCCTATGATTAACAACATATAATAACAAATCATCATAAGAACGTCAGTACATCGCTTTAATCCTTAAATCTTTGTTATTAATGTGACAATACATAAGCTGTCCGTCTTAAACACTGTAATACATCGCGTGTTATTTAAGAACATATGTTAATTTTAGTCCTTGAAAGGCATTTCAAACCAAAAAAGAGAAGAGAATATACATATTACATATTTTCGTTATGTATATTTGTCTGATAGAAAGAGTTTTATAAATGATTGTGAGGTATATAGTTCTTGTTTGCGTTCTGCTGCTATTTAATTCTTGTACCAAAGACGTAGTCTCTGACCAGGTCGAAGTGGACCTCGCCTTAAAAAGGTTGATTTCTGCGAGTTCTCCTTCGGGAAGCTATAAGAACTTTATACTGGCCACGGAAAACGAGCTGGACGCCATTCCTCAAGACGCACGAAATCCCCTAACGGAAAGCAAAGTTAATCTTGGCCGTATGCTATTCTTTGATACTGGGTTAGCAGCTAATGCAAAGTTTAACTCAGGAGTGGGCACTTACTCTTGTGCTAGTTGTCACATCCCTGAAGCTGGCTTTAGAGCTGGTGCTCCGCAAGGCGTAGCTGATGGAGGAAGAGGATTTGGTATCAACGGAGAAGGAAGATTAAAAAACTCGCAATACGCAGAAAGTGACCTTGATGTACAAAGCGCCAGACCTCTTAGTTTAATTAATGTTGCTCACGTCACTAATACCTTTTGGAATGGTCAATTCGGAAGTGAAGGAGCTAATGTTGGTACCGAAGCTGTGTGGGATTTAGATGAAGGTTCAGCGCGAAATGTGCTTGGGTACTCCGCCATAGAGACGCAGAATATAGAAGGAGTCGAGACACATAGATTCGTATACACTAAAGATATTTTAGAGCAATTTGGTTATGTAGAAATGTTCGATGAAGTATTTTCTGATGTGCGTGAAGAACAAAGATATGGTGCATTCACAGCATCATTAGCGCTTTCTGCATATATCAGAACGATTAATTCTTCTCAAGCGCCTTTTCAGAAATGGCTGAAAGGTGACTTCAATGCCATGACAAGTGAAGAAAAGGAAGGAGCTCGAGTATTCTTTGATAAAGGAAGATGTGCGAGTTGTCATTATGAACCCAACTTAGGTTCTAATGAATTTCATGCTATGGGCGTAAAAGACATGTATCAACGCAGTAGTTTCAATACATCCGCTGACGATAAAAGAAATAGAGGAAGAGCTGGTTTTACACTCAGAGACGAAGATCTATACAAGTTCAGAGTACCGCCTATTTACAATATGGGAGATTCTCCTTTCTACTTTCATGGATCAAGCAAGTTGACATTAGAACAATTAGTAGACTATAAGATAGAAGCTAAATCAGAGAATCCCAATGTGTCAAATGATAGATTATCAGAGAAATTTTTACCTATCACTGATATCACAGAGGCAGAGAGAGAAGCACTCCTTATGTTCTTGATAAATGGACTAAGAGATCCTAATCTCGATCGATTCGCGCCTGAAACAGTTCCTTCTGGCAATTGCTTTCCAAATAATGATTACGATTCCAGAGTAGATTTAGGTTGTCTTTAGGTAGTAAAAGGCAAAGCCTTTTTTCTATTACTGTGTTGAAAGTTATTTATAATTCTGGCTCAAACTTAGGCTGGTAGTACCAAGCTTTCTCCGAAATATCCTGTCTTACCAATTTTAGATATTCTACTAAGTCATGTTCTAAACAATCAAACTGGATCACTACTCTACTCCCTTTTTCACTATCTATAATCTCGGCTTCATAGCCTTCGGTGATTATCCTTTCCATCATGTTGACAGCATTCTCTCTTTCTCTAAATGAACCGACAGCGATCTTGCACCCATCATTTATTATCTCTTGGGTGAGCACATTTCTATAACGCTCTAAGAAAGGATGATCGAACAACTTAGTGGTATCTGAAAATGCCAGTGGATCGACATCATCTTGCATGCGCTCTAGTGGTTGATGTTCACTGATGACTTCAGTCTTGACCTTGCTATCGTTGCAATATCTAAATAATGATACTAAACCGACAACACCGCATATTAAAAGTAATAATGGGATCAAATGATGATACCAAGGTGCTTCGGGTAGAATCTTCACAACGGTACCTACGCTTGAGCCTTGAGTCGGTATCACCTTGTCCTTTTGAATTGGCAATACAACCTGTTCTTTTTTAGAGGTAATTGTAGTAACTTTTCGAGTATCAATCTTTGACTCTGTAACCACGACTTTCTCTTCGGGCACTTCTAAAACCTTAAGGCTAACTTCACTAAGTCCTAATCCATGTCCAAGACGATTTTTTTCTAACTCAACTATACCATTTACGAAAGTGAAAGAACCTATACCAGTTAAAATATAAAGTCCGTTAGTCACCAGCTGAGACTTCATGTGAGCAAGATTAGACTTCATGACCTCTAAGTCGCGCTCGTCTATGATCCCTTCCTCAAATGCCCCTAAAACAGTGATTCCACAAACTTCAACAGACCTATCAAATACTATATGCCTCTTAGGTGCTGTAATCACATCCCTTGACTCATCTAACTCAGCCTCACTTCTTTTTAGTAATAACGTACCAATATCTGTCAACTCTACAGAATGATATCTGTTCAGAAGTGATATAAGCAGTCGTGAAAAATGAGAATCAACGTGCAAATCCGTTTCTTTGTTAACCCAATTATTAATATTTGCCGTAAGGCGCAGGCAGAACGCTTGAACAAACATACAAAAGTCCACCAGAGATATGAATAGAACGCGATCAACAGCCCTTTTTGAAGAAGCAAAGCAATATTTCCCTGGAGGAGTAAACTCTCCCGTTAGAGCATTTAAATCAGTACATGGTGCTCCGTTATTCATAAAGAACGCTCATGGTGCTATCATGTATGACGAGGATGACAATGAGTTCATTGACTTTTGTTGTTCTTGGGGGCCGCTGATACATGGTCACAACAATCCGATAATAAAAGAAGCAGTCATCAAAACCATACAAAACGGTATGTCCTTTGGTGCTCCGACTGTTCATGGAAATATGCTCGGGGCCGCGATGATAGAGCAAAATCGCTATCTCGAAAAAGTGAGATTTGTGAGCTCTGGGACTGAAGCGGTAATGTCTGCAGTGCGATTAGCAAGAGGCTATACTGGAAAGTCAAAGATCATCAAATTTGATGGCTGCTATCACGGCCATGTTGATTCACTTATGGTTAAGGCAGGATCAGGATTAGCAACATTTGGGACTTCGTCATCAGCAGGCGTTCCTGAGTCTTTAGCCAAAGAAACCATAGTCATCAACCTCAACGATCTTCAAGCTTTAGAAGACACTCTTGTGGCACACAGCGCTGATATAGCAGCTATCATCATAGAACCAGTTCCCGCAAACAACGGACTTCTACTACAAGATCAGAACTTTTTGATTTGGGTTAGAAAGTTATGTGATGATCACGATGTCCTTCTGATACTCGATGAAGTCATATCTGGATATCGAGTTGGATTAGAAGGCGCAGCTGGATATTATAGCGTCGAGCCAGACTTATTGACATTTGGAAAAATCATAGGAGGAGGGCTTCCTGTAGGTGCATTTGGAGGCAAAGCTGACATCATGGGACATATATCCCCAGATGGTCCTGTCTATCAGGCGGGCACTCTAAGTGCTAATCCTGTAGCTATGACCGCTGGTCTAACAAGTATAGAACTCTGTGCTAAAGATGGCTTTTATGAGTCTCAGAAAATAAAAACGATGAGATTGGTCAATAACCTCAGAGGTCACATAGAAAGTAAAGGATATGAAATGTCGATCGTTACAATAGGTTCCATATTCTGGTTAGCGTTTTCGAAATCACGCATAGCATCATCACAAGAAATAGATCCAGCAAGTATGGAGCTCTTTAAGAAGCTTCATGCCTACTTGTTAGATCATGGCGTATACCTTGGGCCATCTGGATATGAAGTAGGATTTGTATCAAGTGCACATACCAATATTATATTGGATAAGGCAGCTCAGATCATATGCGATGGTATCGATCATACTTTTACTAATTAGAAAATATGGTGAGGTGGCTTTCTATTGGCGTGATTGGTTATATGATACTTGGTATCGTATGGTGGGGCGTGCTTTTATATAGAAAGAACGGAGAAATCTATGATCTAAAAATGCTTGAAGTAAAAGAGACTTCTCAACTTCATGCACTTGAAAAGGAAAGGTCAAAGCAGACCATTATGATCATAGGTGAGGGAGCCGTGCTCGGCATTTCTCTTCTGCTTGGTATATATATCATCAATCGAAGCGCAAGAAAAGAGATCAATAACGCCCAGCAACAAAGTGATTTTCTACTTTCAGTTTCTCATGAATTAAAATCACCAATAGCAGCCATCAAACTCGCACTTCAGACAATTAAAAGACCTAATATACCAAAAGACAAAGAGACTAAATTTTTAAAAAGTGCTGAAGGCGACACAAATCGATTAGAAAAATTAGTACAAAACATTCTCCTTTCAGCTAATATCGACAACCACACTTTAGAACTTTATAAAACAAAGACTGATATCATGTCTTTGCTGAAAAAAGTAATAGCTAACTATGAGCGTGAACACTTTGATCAAAGCTTTCAGCTAATCGCTGATACAGAAGAAATTATAATTTCTGTAGACGAGCAAAATGTACAACAAGCCATCAGTAATATTCTTGATAACGCGATTAAATATTCTGAAGATGATCAGCCAGTTTCTATTAAAGTAACAGATCTCAAAAAGATAATCAACATCGATATTCAAAATACAGGCGTCCCGATAAAGAAAGAAGATTACAAAAAGATCTTCCAAAAGTTCTACAGGGTTAAACAGCAAGAGATAAGAGAAAAAGAAGGAACTGGCATCGGCCTATATATATCAAAAGAAATCATCGAAGCCCATACAGGTGACATAGAAGTAAAGAGCGAAAAAGGAATTAATCATTTCATCATAACTCTTCCTAAAGTTGCCTAAACAACTCATAGCACTAATCGTAGAAGACGAACAGCACATCGCTGATCTCTTAGACACAAACCTAACTATCGATGGTTACAGCACGATTGTTTGTGGCTTAGGTCAATCAGCTCTTGATGTAGTAAAATCCCAACATGTTGACATCGTACTGCTCGATATTATGCTACCAGATAGCAGTGGCATAGACATCTGTAGAAATATAAAACATGAGCGTCAAGATATTCCAATTCTGATGCTGTCTGCACTTGGCCAATCTTCAGATCGAATCAAAGGTTTGAAATCTGGTGCTGACGACTATCTTCCAAAGCCGTTTGATCTGGAAGAGCTTTCGCTTCGCATGAACAACCTTTTAGAAAGATACAATCTCAAAGAAGCGATTGAAAGTGAGGTAAGTATCGGGGCAGCTGTTGTCAACTTTGAGCATTACACATTACGGAGAGGAGAAGACACTCATAAACTCACTTCTAAAGAAGCACTGCTTCTAAAGTATATGATAGAAAGACGTGGAGAAGTTATCAGCCGACAGAACATGCTTGATGATGTCTGGGGATATGAGCATTATCCTAACACTCGAACTATAGATAACTTTGTAGCCACTTTTAGAAAATACATTGAAGTAGAAATTGGAGATCCAGAGATTATAACAACAGTTAGGGGTGTTGGGTATCGGATTAGTTAATGATCCTATCTATATGCTCTGCCATATTGAGCAACTCACGACAACCATTATTAGATAGCATAACTATATGCAGATCTTTGTCAAGATTTACATAAGTAAGAGATATGTAATTGAAATATCCTCCCCAATGATGAATAGTATGTCCAAGTCCAGATGAATCTGGTATGCCCAGACCAGCCATTAGTTCAGGAAAATATTCATTCCGCATAAGTCTATTATATGACCTTTCAGAAACCAATGAACCATCATGGATTGCAATATTCCACTTCATAAGATCGCTTGACGTTGTATAAACCCAACCATCGAAGGGATTATAGGTTTTGTCATTTTTAAATGAAGCATTATATGAGAATGCAAGATTTGAATATTCAGAAGTAGGGTCAAATACTGTTTCATTCATTTCAAGGTTAGTTAATATATTCTCTCGGACATATTCTTGAAAAGTAATGCCGGACTTCCTTTCTATGATCTCAATCAAAAGAATAGGAATATTGTGATTATACAGATATTCAGCACCAGGTACGTTAATCAATTCTTTGGTGTTTATTAAATCGCGATGCAGATCATCCTTACTCTTTACAGCCTTAAAGTTAAGCTGAGGTAGTCCGCTAACATTATTTAGCAGATGACTCAACAATATGCTATCTGACCAACTAGGAAGCTCAGACATAATATCCGAAAGCTTAGTATCATATGAAAGCACTCCATAATCTACAAGTTTCATAATAGAAACAACTTGAAACTCCTTAGAAATAGACCCAATCGAAAACACTGAAGAGTCAGATAAGTTTTGTGACCGAGATCCATCTGTATAGCCAAAAGACCTTTTGTAAAGCTCGTTTTCACCGAT
>CALHUZ010000290.1 GCA_938039305.1 uncultured Saprospiraceae bacterium | reverse complement strand
TTGGTTGAGAAAAGATACGAAAGTAGGTGCTTTTAGTATGGCATTTCGAGTGTATGATTACACAGGGCCAGAGATGTTAACTAATGAAGCTGCCAAGACCCGATTTGACTCTTTTGGCAAATTTGTATCTTCTAAAGAAGCGAACACGTACATCGTAATTAATGATGTAGATCTTCCGATGTTATCATTTGATAGAAGCATATCGGACAACTATACTAAAGAATGGAGAGGCATCTGGGAAATGGAAAACGACTTTATGGGCGGTCCATTTATCAGCTACGCCATCGTGAATGAAAAAGAAGCCAAGCTACTTTCCATTGACGCTTTTGTATTCTCTCCGGGAGTTAGAAAAAGAGATGTCATGCAGCAGATAGATCGCGTTGCAAAGACAATAGTCTGGTAGGGTAAGCTGTCAGTTGATGGTCTATGGTTTTGTTAGTCGATAGAAACAATGGCAGCTCGTATTTTCATTTCTAATCTGACTTCCGCTTAGCTAATAGGAATACTTATTACACATCTTGCGCTAACTTCTGTTCCTTTGACTATTGACTGAGCTTATTCGTACCTCAACGACTCGATAGGATCAAGCCTAGATGCTTTAAGTGCTGGATACAATCCAGAAATCACGCCTACAAATAGACAAACAAAGAACGCCAAGAAGATCCACGGCCATGGTATCAGGAATTGACTATCAATAAGGAGACCAATAAGGTTCCCTAAGATGATTCCAAAGATTACTCCAACAAGGCCACCTATCTGGGTGATGACAACCGCCTCTGTCAAAAATTGAATCAATATATGCTTGCTCTTGGCTCCTATGGCTTTTGAGACTCCTATCTCTCTGGTTCTTTCGGTTACTGTTACAAGCATGATATTCATAAGACCTATGGATGCACCCAGAAGAGTCATCAGTGCTATGGCAATGGTCCCAAACCGCAAAGTCTGAGTCATATCCTTAAGCGTTGTTAAGATGCTATCACTCTTTCTAATTTCGAAATCATTTTTCTCAGCAGCTTTGAGCTTTCGGATATTACGCATCGGTGTATATGCCGAATTGATGGCTGCGTCTATCTCTGATGCGATACTCACACCTACTAAGAGATTATAGTTCTTTCGGGCGAACCCAAATAGCTGCTTAGCTTTTGTGATGGTGATAAAGATCCTTCTGTCCTCATCACTGCCGAAGCTGCCACCTTTAGATTCTAAAACCCCGATGACTTTATATCTACCTGAATTAATTGAAATGACTTTGTTGAGTGCTCTTTCAGGCTTGCCATCAAATAATTGGTCCACCATATCCATACCAAGGATACACTTGTTAGACGCTCCTTTGACTTCGGCAAAAGTGAAATTTCTTCCCGCCGACAGATTATAACTAGACACATCAAAGTAGTTTTCATCTATACCTCTGATGACAACAGTAGGATTAGTCTTTTTATTTAAGAATCCTACTTCAGCATTAGACGTACACCATGATTCTACTGATACTTTGGAAGATCCATATCGGTACTTTTCTTTGAAGGCCATCGCTTGTTCGTAGATAAGAGGATCAGCACGCTTAGACTGTCTACCCCCAGATCTCGATCGGATATTTTCTCTTAAAGGTCTGATATTATAAGAGTTAGCTCCAAGTCTGTTGAAGCTATCATTCATTGAAAATAGCACACTGTCTATAGCAGTAAGGATACCTACAAGACATGTGATTCCTACTGCTATGATCATAAGCGTCAGTCCCGTCCTAAGAAAATTAGTCTTAAGAGACCTGAGTGCTAGCTTTATATTTTCGAGTGTACTCACCTGTGCTTTTATAGATGAGCTAAGATAGCATCGATTATGGCTCTAAGAAGCAAGAGTAGATATATCACACTATATCTTAGACGAATCTCTTCATTCTACCATGAAGTGATCTAAGAACTGGGCTAATTGATGAGAATAACTACTTGATAGAAGGTAGATAAGGAAGCTAACGTTATTGAGTGTTAATGAGTTGTTCGTAGTCATCTGTTTAGTTTTTAAATCACTTCCACCCTAAATCATTATATAAAGTTGTTAGCTATGATCTCTTGAACGTTTTTGTGAATATTGGGATTAGCGACTATGATGTTTCGCCCAAAGAGATAATCATCATTTCCTTTGAAATCTGAAACTACTCCTCCAGCTTCTTTAACAATGATGATGCCCCCAGCCACATCCCAAGCGTTAATACTGATCTCGTAGTAACAATCAAATCTTCCACAAGCCACATAAGCAAGATCCAATGCCGCGGATCCCATCCTTCTGATACCTCGAGCATACCTCATGAAGTATCCCAGGGTTCTGATCAATGGTTCCACGTCATCTACTTCATATGGAAATCCTGTAGCTATGAGAGCACTTCCAACTGCTGAAGTATCACTGACAGATATGCGCTTACCATCTAAGTATGCACCACCACCTTGCCAAGCATAGAAGCACTCACCAGAATATGCATGTAATACTATGCCTACAACTATCTCATTTCCAATCATAAGACCTACGCTTACGGAGAAGTGTGGTATACGATGGAGATAATTGCTCGTACCGTCGAGTGGATCTATGATCCAAGTCGCTTCTTTGGTCTCTTGGGCGATGGTGTTCTCTTCTGTTATGAATCCAGAATCTGGGAGTATCTTTTTCAGACCTGCGACTAACAGTTGCTCTGCCTCTTTATCGACATATGAAACCAAGCTATTCAGATCTTTAGTTTCTATCTGCGACTTTTCAACCTGATACAACTCATTCTTTATAAAGTCTCCTGTGCTTTTTACGAGCGGTAAGACAGACTCACATATATTCTTATAATCTTTGCTCTCCATAGTTAGTAAAAGTAGGTAAGATTGATCTTATCTATCAAGCCATAGTCCATTATCATATAGACACAGAAATGAGTAGAAGAAGAAAGTTAGAGAAGTTTGCCACCATCCTTAAGTATCCTCATGTATTTGAGATGACAGAGCCGGGTAAGAGTGAAGTGCGTCAGCATGCTGATACAATACTTAAGATGAATGGCAAGTGGAAAGAATTAGCATTCCCAACTCCTCAAAAACTATGTCTTGAGCTGGCTTGTGGCCGAGGTGAGTATACATTGGGCTTGGGAAGACTGAACCCTGATATTAACTATATGGGGGTAGATGTGAAAGGCGCTCGGATATATCAAGGTGCGACTATTTCCTTAAAAGAGAATTTGACTAATGTCGCTTTCTTAAGGATCAGAATAGAGCAGATCGGCTATTATTTTGAACCTGGGGAGATAGATGAAATCTGGATTACTTTTCCTGATCCATTTGCTGCAAAGCCAAATCGACGCCTTACTTCTGAGTCTTTTTTGGATAAATACTATGATTTACTTGTCCCCGAAGCACATATTCACTTAAAAACGGACGATAAGGATCTTTTTGATTATTCCGTAGAGGTAGCTGAAGCACATGAAAAGTATCGCATCATCGAGCAAAATGAAAATATCTCTGAAATACGCCAATCGAGACCAGAATTAAATATTCAGACATATTATGAAAGACTTCATATTGACAAAAAGAAGACAATAAAATATTTGCATTTAGTTAAAAATGGCTGACCTTTGCAGTATAATATTTGGTGTTCATGCTGTGGTCTTGTCATAGAGTGAAATTCCAGATGTTTGTTAACCCTTTTTACTCAATTGTGTATTGACTTATAAAACCCAAAAATTAAGTCAAAAAGCATTTTAAATTTATTGTCATTATGAAAACAAGTATGGCATACCGATTATACCGATTGTACTTCAACTCTAATTCTAATAACCACCAGTTATTTGGTAACAGAGTTTATAGCCCACTTAATGCTCAATCCGCAGTTAAGAAAGATCAGCTTACTGCAGGTCTAGTTAGAGTTCTTATGATTCTTGCTACTGTAGGAGCTATCTCTGCTATTGCAGCGCTATAAGAGAGGTTCTCTTAAATCGCGATCATTCAAAAAAGACATGTTGTTGGAATTCAAGTAGTATTCCATTTAGAGTAACTAAAAGTTCAGATTTCTTTTAGAAGGAGGAGCTTTTGCGTTTTCTCATCTCATCATACCATGGAAGGGATTTGGCTTGCCGTAGCACTTCTTGTGCTTCATTAGCTTGCCCGCTAGCTTCTAGTATATAGATGTGATTGTCATAATATTTCCAGTCATAAGGAAAGTATAGATAGCATAGTGAGGCCCAGAAAGAAGCCTTTCTTACAGCTGACTCATCTTCATAGAAAGCAAAAAAGTCACCACTGATATCGAACAGTTGATCAGCTATATTTCTTGAGATAGTATATATCTCGGAAAGCGAGTCGATAGTTGGCGTCTCTGTGACCTCTTCTTCACCCACAACATCATGAATCGAGATTCCTGACCCAAAAGAAGCCTGCATATCCTTCATTATTTCATCATTTAGCAGTTTAAACTTCTTTTCGTCAGCTTGTCTTACTTCTTTCGGATGAGTTGGGATGATATACTCGTCTATCACATAAGTCGCAAACGTGCGATATTCAGTTAAACTATTGTGTTTGTAAAAATCGAGGTAGTAATTGTCTATCTGTCTGGCCTTTATACCATCTATGCCTTTCAGTATATCTAATGTCTCTTCATATTGTGGAAGGTCATTTGAAGACTTGTATTGATCGAGGTTAGAAAAAACAGCGCGTAGCGTATTATTCTTCCAGTCGATCCAATCCTGACTATTCCTCCTTAGATACATATCTGATGTCTTCAGAGAAGCTGTAAGAGGCGCCAGTCTCTTGAGATATGGAAGACGCATCCTACTGATCTCTCCCATGACAAATGTCAGATCATCTTCACTTATACTTTCTATCTGATCGAGATAGCTCATCGTGAGATGCTCCTTTCCAGGAAATGTATGGATTTTGGTGATGCTTAATATGTTGGCAAGTTCATCCTTTGTATAGCTTCCATGAACATTGGACTTGACGCTTTTCAAAAAATCAAACTGTTCATGCAAGACTGAAGTCTCTCGACCCAGATTCATTAACTCATGTTCGTTTTTCATACCAACGAATGAGCTGATCACTTTACCTTCTGTATCTAAGTAGATGAGTGTAGGGTAGGCCTTTACTTGGTAGCGTTGAGCGACCACAGTTCCTTCAGCATTATCTTCAGCATTAATTTTTACTGAGATAAAATGATCATTGTAGTAGACGCTTAGTATACTATCGGGAAATACGTCTTTATCCATTTGAAGACAAGGGCCACACCAAGTTGTGTAGACATCTAAAAAAATGATCTTATTTTCGGATTTTGCTTTAACAAGGACCTCTTCCCATGTTCCTTTCTCCCAGTCAAGACCTTGCCCAAAAGACAAAGATGCCATCAAGAACATGACTTTAACCACTAACACATACTTCATATACAATAAATGATACCCTTTAAGAGTTTCGAAAAATAAGGAAACCAACGGGGATTTTAATTAAAACGGGAGAGCAGATTTAATGTTCTCTCTCTAAACGCTACTTCAGCCTTTATTAATGCTTTCCTTCTTCTTTTTGTATCCAACAGAATAATGAAGAGTCTAAACGAACAGAGCATCTGAATAAGATACTTATGATGAAGAGGTTTTTTCCGTACTTATTTTTGTGCTTGCTATATATTCAAGCCCATGACATCTCTGCCCAAGCTTTTAATACTGAGATACGATCTAACTGGGACGATGCAAGTCTTCCTATGTCCAGTGGACTTGTTTATAATGATATCTGGGGTTATGCTGACGATCAAGGTAGAGAGTATGCCATCATAGGATCTGTAAATTTTACGCACTTTATTGACATCACAGATCCTGACAACCCTGTGGAGATAGATAGGATCGCAGGTGGCAATTCATGTGTCTGGAGAGATTTTAAGACCTATGGTCATTATGCCTATGGAGTAGGTGACTACTGTAACGAGGGCTTAGAAATATTTGATCTTTCGGGCTTGCCACAAACAGTCACGAAGATCTACGACTCTGATGAATTCTTTAATAATGCTCACAATGTCTTCATTGATACAGCTCAAGGCAAATTATACGCATCAGGCTTTTACTCCGGCTTAGCAGATATAATTATTCTTGATCTAAACTCAGACCCAGCAGCTCCAACGCTTATCAAGAATCTTTTTTTACCTGAGGGGATGTTTTCTACTCGATATGTTCATGACTTATTTGTTAGAAACGATACCGCTTATTGTTCCTTTCCCAATAGTAATAAGTTAGAGATTTATGATTTTAGTCTGTTGCCTTTGAATCCTGTTTTCATTGCTCAGATTTCTTCTACTGGTTATAATCACAGCAGTTCGGTTAGTGATGATGGCAATACCATTTTGATAGCAGACGAAACTTTTGATGCACCCGTATTGGTAGCAGATATCACTGATATCGAGAACCCATCGGTAGTGAGTAGTTTTAAGTCCGATCTTTTAGCCACTTCTGGAAGTATAGCACATAATCCGTTTATCGTAGGAGATGACTTCGTTGTGCTTTCTTACTACGACGACGGACTTCAGATCTATAAGATAGATTCAACTGACGACCCATTTATGGCGGGATACTATGATACTTTCGCCGGAGCTACATACAGTTCTAATGGAGCTTGGGGCGCATATCCCTACCTTCCTTCTGGAAACCTGATCGCCTCCGATATACTTAATGGCTTATTTGTAATCACACCACATTTCCCTCTTAGAGATTGTTTAGAACAAGTTTCCGTTCTAGGAAGTTATGATCATCATTGGGATCTAATCTCTAAAGATCAACTATATAACCAAGCCTCATATCATGATAGTGCTGAACTCATTCTAAGAGCGCCGCAAGACATTTCATTGCTTCCTAATTTTTCAATTGAAGTAGGCTCAACACTTGAAGCTTTGATCGAAGATGCTTGCAGTACAACAGCCTCAAAGTCAAGACAGAAACCCAATCTTCTTGGCCGAAAGTAAAAACTTCAAAAGAGGATGCGTATTTCTCTATTTTGCATTGGCGTAGACGTGTTTATAAAATCAGACTTACATCCAAGACTTTTTAGACCTTTCCACTTCGTATATCAACTCATCCATTAATTTGAGTGCTTCCTCTTTTGGGATATAAGGTATTTTAATGGCCCCACCTGCTGTATTCACAACTAAGGTTGAAAGCTTACGCCTCCATTGGTATGGGTTCTCTACGATGTTCACATCTTGAATTTTGTAAAGAGGAAGTAGTGAGTGCCTTAGTCCGAGCGTTCCTCCTCCTACATAGAGTTCTGTAGAATTGATGGCATATCTTTTCTTCTTGTAGTTGATCCAGTTGAGATATAGAAAAATAATTAGAATTAATATTATCATCAGAGCAGATAGGATTTTGCCAGCATAGATCGCTCCAGCAGTTAGAATGCTTGAGAATAATAAAAGATACATTGCCGTATGATAAAAGAAGTGTGGTGATACAGTGCTGTATTTGTCAAATGGTAAACCCTTAATCCCTAACCAAGCTTCTTGAACAAATTCTACCTGCTCTATACTGCAACCAGGTATTTTGAACTTGGCACTACCTTTTTTTACTTCTCCACTTTTAGCTTGAGAAAATACTATGTTATAAAAACCAATTAGTCTTTCTAATGGGTTTTGTCCCCAATTCAAAATTTGCACCTTATTGTCAAGAGCTGCAAACTCCTGTCTTGTAAAAAGCCCTTGAACTACTTGAAACTTGTTGCCCGCTCTCCAAAAATGAAGGTTATAATACCTTAGCACAGTTGTCACTATCGAATAAAGAACAGAAGCTATCAGAATTAGAATAATGACCACTATAGCTAGATAGTAATCTAAGTCTTCAACATACGAGAATGCCGTACGAAGAAAAGTTCTGGGATCGAAGTCCCAGTCAAAAGTGTATGAATAGTAAAATATTGTAGAACATAGACCAAGTATAAGTCCTAACGGCTTTAGGTGATTTTGAACTAACCCAACCTTTAGCAATTCTCGGGTGGGAAGTTTGAGTATAGTTGTCCGCTCTTCAGTTTCTAATTCAACTTCTTCTTGAACATCAGAGAACTCACCTGTCAATTGCGTAACAGCAGCTTTCTTTTCTAATATCCGTTTTCTTAAAAGCTCTGCAGTTGGAATATCTAAGGCATCGATTTTAGTTTCCTGTTCTGTGGAACCGGCAGTTTCAATCTCAACTTCAGTTACTTTCAAAAACTGATGTATAGCCGTTTGGGTGAAGTTGACAGATTGTATCCGCTCGAAGGGAATGTTGAGCTTCACTTTTTTGAATAATCCTTTATGAATGATCAATTCAGTATCAGAGAGATGAAAATAATATTTGAAGTACCCTATGATTGCAGGTATGATACCGATAAGACCAATCCCTGCTATGGCAAGTTCTAAAGTATCAAATCTACTTGATCCACCTCTTCCGAGTAGAGCTGCTAAAAGTAAAGGCCATAGTTGGCTGATTATTCTTTTGACAGATCTTAAGACGATAAAGATGATTGCAAATCGAGACTGTCGCTGAGGTACACTAAAGACATCATTCTTCTTCATCAATCGATGTTTGATGTAGGATGTAGTGCTTCATGGATTGTGCTGTTTCATATTGTAGCCCAGAGATAGCCAAGTCGCTACTAGAGCCACCAGCTGTATAGATCTTAAGCTTACCGAGTGAGAACAGTCTCTCTATTGGTCCTTGTTGCACTTCAGCATGCTGCACTCTGTTAAATGGGAGAACAGTATAAGTCCGCCAAAACAGACCTTCCTGATAGATTATGTCTTTCTCTCGAAGCGCATACTTCTTTTTCTTGAAGCCAAATATCAAAAGACAAAAAGAGCATATTATAATAAATAGCAACACTATGAGCACTATACGAGCTATCCATGTTTCTATCTCATCAGAATTAAAAAAGAATGACACGGATAGTCCAATGCCAATAATCGACCATATGATACCGGTTGCTATCAGATCAACAGTTAGGTGATTTTTATCTAATCCTGTTAACTCTATATCCTTAACTGACGGGATCATACTTATATCAACCTGTTCATTAGAGAAAGATGAATTTGTATCCACACTTTTTATTTGTCACCAATATAGCTTCTTCAGCTTATACTTATTGGATTGTTAGATATGACTTGCTCAATTCAAGATAAATGGCAGACATACATAGACATCTTTTATGCTGCTGATGTTCATCAACAAGTGATCTAATGATATATAGAAAGTTAAGTGTGAAATCTAAACAGCTAACTGCTGCTGGGCAATAACGTTGTCTTCGTAAGACATTTCTTTGTAGTCGATTACGGTATCCAAACCTTTGCCTTTGAAGTAAGCACGTACTTCGGTTTTACTCATATCCGATGCAACCATACAAAAGTCACCGCCCCAAGCACCAAGAGACTTGACAGAACCATTAAAATCAGAGAATGAAGTATCCTTGATTTTAGAAAGGTTAAGCTCAGTGGAGATAATGTTTTCATGCTCGTCCATCGCTTCTCTCAAGCTTGAAAGGTTCTTGCAAACAAGAGCAGCTTCAGTTACCTCAGATATTTTCTTCGCTAAAGCCTTTCTTTTCTTTGCTTGCTGAGTGTAGTGAATGATGGCTTCACCAGAGTTCTGCTTTTTGCCTAAGTAGACAAAATAAAGCTGATCCGTACAACCCGGAGTGAAATCTATCTCTTCATAACTAAGCTGATCGTCTAATAACTGATAAGTTAGTGGCCCTTCAGCTCCAGCACAAGCTATATCATATCCACTGCCATTGCTGACATAGAAATGAAGATGAAAAGGATTTACATCTGCCCATTGAGCCATATTGGCTATTACAGTACTACTACTTCCTAATCCCCAATGTCTTGAAAACTCTAAGCGATTGATCACTTTGAATCCATTCCAGTTATTGAGAAATTCAGTGTTATAACGTACTGCACCTTTAAGGAGCTTCTGTATGAACTTAGAAGTCTTGTCGTCTGAAGTGCGTATAGAAGAGAAGTCATATAGGGACACTTGCGCTTCGAACCACAGTTCATTATTCACATCATAGGATTCCCAGATTAGATCGGATCCCCTGTGAGGTTTGATCTCTAAGGTCTGACCTAGTTTGGTAGGAAGCGCCAGCGCCTTGCCTCCGTCTAGGACAGCATACTCTCCGAAGAGAAGTAATTTTCCATTTCCGCGATATAATTTTTTAGGCACAAGCTCTCTCTAAACCAAGCTCGAAGATAGAAATAATAAAATGTATTAGAATAATTTCAATATGAAAAAAATGAAAAAAGATTTAATTCCTTTTTAAACTGCCTCAAGCCCCAGTTTTATTCTCTTTGTTCAGGCCATTCATGGATCTGAAAGTATCTAATAATTCTTGGACTGCGCGATGAGAGACGATTTTGTCTGCGAAGTAATCTATTGCCATCTTAAATTCTTGCTCAGTCGCCTTCATTTGGTGAAGGACATTGGATAGATGCATTTTCATATGCCCTTTCTGGATCCCTGTAGAGATCAGAGATTTCACTGCGCCAAAGTTTTGAGCCAGTCCTACAGTCGCTGTTATTTTCATTAGCTCCTCTGCAGATGGCTGTCCAAGTATATCTAGGGATATTTTTGCTAATGGGTGAAGTTTCGTCAGGCCACCTACTGTTCCTAATGCCATCGGGACCTCAATCCAAAATCTAAATGTATCATCTACAATCTCACAATGTGTCAATGATTTGTACTGGCCATCCCGACATGCATAAGCGTGACCACAAGCCTCTATAGCTCTGAAATCATTTCCCGTTGCTAGCACAACAGCATCTATACCATTATATATTCCTTTGTTATGTGTCGTTGCTCTATAAGGATCTATTTCGGCGATTCGCACTGCCTTTTTGAATTTATGCGCGAATTGGACAGGGCTTAATCCGCCAACGCTTTGGAGTTCATCTATAGCACATGATACTTCTGATCGTACTAGGCATTCAGGTGTGTAATTAGAAAGTATGCACATCACTACTTGTAGATTACTTTTATCTCCGAAGGTAGATTGGTGCGATTCTATAAGCGCTTTCGCAAATGCTTCAAGAACACTATTGATAAAGTTTGCACCCATGCTGTCACAGGTCTCAAAGCTCATTCTGATTTGATAGTAATCCGGCTCTTCATTATATGTGACAAGTGAAATATCGGTAATGCCTCCACCGCGTTGCTCCATGTTAATTAGGAGATCTTTACAAGACGCTTGTAATAGCTTTTTGTTTTTATCAAAGTACTGACGTAGTACTGCATCATCTTGATTACAAGTCAGATGTATTTGACCCACTTTAGTTGTAGATATAACGGTGGATTTAAAACCACCTCTACTCATCCAATATTTGGCGGAAGCCGAAGCGGCTGCAACAACAGAGCTTTCTTCTATAACCATAGGGACTGCATAGGCCATGTCATTGATGACAAAATTAGGTGCTATGCTGTATGGCATTGTAAAGTTGGCAATCGTATTCTCGCTGAAAGCATCCAGGATTTTTTGTAGATCAGCATCGTCGTGATTAAAACTAGAAAGTAATTGCTTCATCTCCTCAGGCTTGCTATGAAACCGCTCGGCGACCCACGTGATTTTCTCCCTTTTAGTGAGTTTAGAAAAGCCTTTGATTAATCTTTCTGAGGAATCCATACTAATGCTTTTGGGTATGCTTTTTCACTTTTAAGAACCTAGTTGCAAAGGCATATCCTTGGGTCTGCTTCTCTACGTGAAGGGCTAAATCATCGTATGAATTCATAGCGTGTTTTAAAAAACCTGCGGCTTGACCATAAACAGAATTATAAGGTAATATCTCATTGTAATAATACCCGTCCAGATAGGTTTTTACACTCCCTGAAATTATAAATTCTTGACACGATACCTCTTTATCTTTTGCTGCGTCAACTATACTCACAATCATTTCTTTTGGTGTATGACCAACATAGCATATAGGATCAAGATCATCTTCACCTTTATCGCGCAATGCCTCTAAGCGAGCAAAATTGGTCCCTCCGAAAGCTCCGAATTCTAATGCTGCTATTGGGAGTTTAAGTAAAGCTTTTATGCTTTCAGGTCCCATGCCTTGCCCGACTTCTTTGATTATGATTTTGAAGTTTGCATTCTCTAATAGCTCCGCTACAGCTTGGATAGGTGTCATCCCACTGATGATATCACCTTCTGGTTGCATCCATTCTTGTATAGGGTTCACATGGATGATCAATCCATCAGCATCTAACTTATTAACCATCTCATTGACGAGGTGGAGCTTCTTATCTTCTATTAACTCTATGAGTTGTGCAATTCCAAGATTAGCATAAAGCGGTTGATCTCCTATATATCCCCTGACTGCAAAATCTTGTAGATATTCATCTGATGAAAGTAGCTTTCTACACGATCCTAACCCCATACCTAATCCAAAGTCTTTGCATGCTCGTGCTAAATTTTGGTTTATGGTTTTAGCGACACCTGTGCCACCCGTCATACTGGACACCCAGATAGGGAACTTATAAGGCTTCCCCAAGAAGGAACCTTCAATAAGAGTCTCTTTGTTCGGATGGGTGGCCAGCATAGGTTCGTAGTCAAAACGAACATCTCTCTGAGCCATATCAGTTGCAGATTTAAATGCAAGATCTATATGGTCTCTTTTACGGTCGGTTGGGTTGGTTGGTTTCACTTCTGTCACTAATTATGATCTAACGCCTCCTGGCAATTTAGGATTAAGAGACTTTGTACATATATGCGGAGCCAAGATAAAAAGTTTAGGGCCAAAGCATAGGTTATAATAACGGCACTTTTCATATCGTTTCATCTTCACTAAAACCATAACCCATGCGACAACACTTTTGTTTACTCCTATTTATGATGACATCTGTAGCACTTAATGCTCAGGTAAATAAGGAAGCGGCCATGCATTTTAATGAAGCAGTCATAGCCTTTAAATCTAATGACTATGAAGGTGCAATAACCGCTTATGGTAAAGCCATTGGAGTAGACCCCAATTACACAAAGGCACGATATAATCGTGCTAAGGTGTTTTTGAGAACAAAGAAATTTAAAAGAGCTTTAGGAGATCTCAACGAAGTAGTTAAAGCGGATCCAAGTCATGTGATAGCTTGGAAGTATAAAGGATACTCATACATGCAACTCAAAATGTATCCTGGAGCGATTAATAGTTATAACAAAGCTTTGGATCTCGACCCTTCTTTAGAAGACTGTAGAGCTAATAGAGGTATAGCCTTTATGAAAGATGGCAAGTACAAGAAAGCCAAAGATGATTTTGCCATAATTCTAAAAACTAATCCGAAAGACGGTACTGTACTATTTAATATGGCTGTATGTCAAAGTAAGATGAAGGATATTGATGGTACACTTGATTCTTATGCTGCATTGATAGAGTTGAACTATAAACCAGAAGTAGCATATCGAGAACGCGCTAAGATCTTAGTAAAACGAGGAGATTATGCTGCTGCCGTTAAAGATCTTGATGCAGCTGCAAATACTGATAAGCCGCAATGCGAAATCTACTACCTAAGAGGATATTGTAAGCTAAAAACTGATGATTTGGCTGGAGCAGATGAAGATTTTAAGATGGCTCTTTCCATCAATGGATCACATAAGCCGTCCATTCAGAACAAAGCCTTCACAAGTTATAAACTTGAGAACTATGATGAAGCGGTAAAAGATTTCTCTAAAGTTCTTGAGATGACTCCTGGTGATAAAGATACCCACTCTAATCGCGGATTGTCATCACTTAAGCTGAAGGATTATGATGCCGCTTACAAGGACTTTTCTGTGGTCATTGAACTTGATCCTCAATACGCAACCGCATATTATAATAGGGCGTCTGCCTTAGTTGGGCTTCAAAAAAATGAAGAGGCATGTGATGATATGAGACAATCAGCTAAACTGGGTTACGAAGAGGCGTTCAATCATATCCGCCAAATCTGTGGAGATAACTAAGTAATTAGCGCCCAATTTATGTAGATTAAATCTAATTAGTGCGATATTATTACTGATTATCAATTAGTTAGAAGCTGAAGTCGATAGATTCTTACCTATACATTGCTTGAAAGAGTCAATACCCCTACTTTTGCGCCTCTTTATTAACAAGCACAATCACTTATCGTGAATACACTTAGTTACAAAACAAAGTCTATCCGAAAGGAAGACGTACAGCGAGACTGGCACATCATAGATGCGGCTGGTCAGAACGTAGGACGTATGTGTACTACTATTGCTACAATGCTTCGTGGAAAGCATAAGGCTTCATATACTCCACATGTTGACAATGGTGATAACATCATCGTTATTAATGCAGAGAAGGTCGTTTTCTCTGGAGAGAAGTGGAAAAACAAAGTATACTTAAGATACTCTGGATATCCAGGTGGTCAAAAGAAGCGTACAGCTGAAGAGATGCTTGCGAAGAAGCCTGAAGCAATCGTTGAGAAAGCGGTTAGAGGTATGCTTCCTAAGGGTCGCTTAGGTAGAGCAATGTTTACAAAATTATTTGTGTACACAGGAGCAGAGCATCCTCATCAAGCACAACAACCTAAGACACTTAAAGTATAATTATGGAAACCATCAATAAGATAGGAAGACGTAAGGCATCTGTTGCCAGAGTGTATGTTTCACCAGGTAGTGGTAAGATAACAGTCAATGGTAAGGATTACAAAGAGTACTTTCCTCTTCAGTACATCCAATACAATATTGAGAATCCGTTGAAAATCACGGAAAACTTAACTTCATACGACATCAAGGTCAATGTATCTGGAGGTGGTGTAAAGGGTCAAGCGGAAGCGATTAGATTAGGAATCTCAAGAGCTTTAGTAGACCTTAATATAGAGAACAAACCAGCTCTTAAAGAGAACAAATATCTCACAAGAGATGCCAGAGTGGTTGAGCGTAAAAAATACGGTCGTCCTAAGGCAAGAAAGAGCTTCCAGTTCTCTAAGCGTTAATCCATTTGTTGTACTGATTATAATATTAGAATAATGTCAAAAGCAGATTATCAAGATTTACTACAAGCAGGTGTGCATTTCGGACACATGCGTAAGAAGTGGAATCCTAAAATGCGTCAATATATTTTCGCTGAGCGTAAAGGTGTACATATCATAGATCTTAATAGAACTATGGAGTGTATGGAAGAAGCAGCTCAAGCGTTAACTTCAATAGCTAAGTCAGGCCGCAAAATTCTTTTTGTTGCTACTAAGACTCAGGCAAGAGATATCATTACAGAAGCTGCTAAGAGCGTTAACATGCCGTATGTCACTGACAGATGGTTAGGAGGCATGCTTACTAACTTCGCGACGATTAGAAAGTCGATCAAGAAGATGCAGAACATCGAAACGATGCTCAGTGATACGTCACTTACAAGTATCACGAAGAAGGAGAAGTTGACTCTTGAGAGAGAGAAGATTAAGCTGGATCGTGTATTAGGTGGTATCGCTAATCTCAATAGAATTCCTGCAGCCATGTTTGTAGTGGATATAACTCATGAGCATTTGGCTATTACAGAAGCACAGAAGTTGGGTATTAGAACCATCGCTATGGTGGATACTAATAGTAACCCTAATCTTGTTGACTTCCCTATTCCAGCTAATGATGATGCGACAAAGTCTGTTAGAATTATAACTGACTTTATGGTTGCGGCGATCAAAGAAGGTCTTGAGCAGAGAAAGCAAGCGAAGTCAGAATTAGCTGAAACAGCTAAGTAAGCAAAGAACTATTTTCATAATTTAACAATATTCATTAAGCTATGAGTATATCAGCAAAAGACGTCAAGCAGCTAAGAGACATTACAGGTGCTGGCATGATGGATTGCAAAAAAGCACTTACTGAGTCTAACGGAGACATAGAAGGTGCAATCGAAAATCTTAGAAAAAAAGGTCAGAAGCTTTCTGCAAAAAGAGCAGAACGTGAGGCTAATGAAGGAGTAGTGATAGCACTTACTTCTCACAATAAAAACAATGGAGTAGTTCTACGTTTAAGTAGCGAAACTGATTTCGTTTCTAAAGGAGAGGGCTTCATTGATTTAGCGAAAAAATTCGCTCAAATAGCATTGACTAAACTTCCAGATACATTGGAAGATTTATTACAACTTCCTTTTGATGGAGGTATCTCAATAGGAGATAAGGTAATTGAGCAAGTTGGTGTGATTGGCGAGAAGATAGAAATTAAGCAGTACGAGAAGATCGTTACTGCGGCTGGAGAAGGCCAAGTTATACCTTACATCCACATGGGATATCGTGCAGGTGTTATCGTAGCACTTAATAAAGAAGGTACTGCAGCTGAAGAGCCAGGTAGAAATGTTGCTATGCAAGTAGCCGCGATGAAGCCTATCGCTTTAGATAAAGGAGATGTACCTCAAGAGATTGTAGATAAAGAAATAGAGATAGGCAAAGAGTTAGCCCGCAATGAAGGCAAGCCTGCTGAAATGTTAGAGAAGATTGCAACTGGAAGATTGAACAAGTTTTTCAAGGAAACAACACTTCTGAATCAAGCGTATGTAAAAGATTCCAAGAAGACAATAGCTTCTTACCTTGATTCAATAGAAAGTGGCTTGACGGTCACAGAATTCAAGCATATCTCACTAACGTAAATTTTAAAAAAGCGACATCATTTGATGTCGCTTTTTTTTTGTCTTTTTTGAAGTCTGCCGATAACATTAATCTTTTACAAAAGCTAACACATATATTTGACGCTCATGTCTGTAAAGTATAAAAGAATCCTCCTCAAGCTCAGTGGTGAATCCTTAATGGGGGATAAGCCTTATGGTATTTCTCAAGATAGGCTTGAGCACTATGCTCGTGAGATTAAAGATATCATGGAGTTAGATATAGAACTTGCCATCGTGATCGGAGGCGGAAATATATATAGAGGCCTTGATGCCGCCAAGGCAGGTATAGAACGCTCGCAGGGTGATTATATGGGTATGCTCGCTACTTGTATAAACGGAATCGCTTTACAAAGTACACTCGAAGGTCATGGTATGTATACACGTCTCGTCTCAGCCATAGAAATGAGAGAGATAGCAGAGCCATATATTAGACGCAAAGCTGTAAGACATATTGAAAAGGGAAGGATTGTCATTTTTAGTGCTGGAACGGGAAGCCCGTATTTCACAACAGACAGTGCAGCGGCTTTAAGAGCTAATGAGATCCACGCCGATGTGATACTTAAAGGCACGAGAGTTGATGGTATCTATACAGCAGACCCTGAAAAAGATCCTTCTGCTACTTTGTTCGAAGAGATTTCATTTGAAAAAGTGATCAGCAAGAACCTCAATGTGATGGACATGACAGCTTTTACAATGTGCAAAGAGAATAATGTTCCAATAGTTGTATTTAATTTCAATACACCAGGAAACCTTAGAAAGGCAGTTTTAGGAGAAAAAATAGGGACAACTGTTTCTTAGAAACCTCTTAGATATCCTTCAGCTTTATATTTTCGATTATATACTTTCCGACTTGCCCACCTTGGGTTACTCCATAATCTATTGCAGGTCTGTAATGTATCCCTCCATATAATCTACTTACTGCTGCTTCTTCAGATGCATGAACAAAGGATGAGAAAGATCTAATAGGAATGCCATATTGTACTTCAGTATCATCATCAAATGAGAAGTTGTCTCCATAGACTTCTGTAAGTGCTAAGGCCGCTGCTCGAGATATCACGCTATGGCCACTGGTATGCTCTGGAAATGGTGGAGTCTGTAAAATAGGTACCCAGTTTTCATCGATATGTTCATTGATGACTGTCTCTGGACGTATTAATACACTTCTATACTTTTCGTCCCAACAACTTATAAATGCATCAAATAAAGCAATAGAAGTATAGGCGTATGCCTCTGCTGATTTCATTAAGTCGGCCTTAGCTTTTCTACTAGCTATGGCAGCTATGCTCATCCAGTGTCCACCTGGCGTTATCTTTTTTGTCGCATGCATCACATGGCCGACTACATTAATAGCATATGGATTACAATCCCAGAAGCTCGCTATTTCTTTACGTTCGTCATCCGCAGCATTAACGACATCGTACACTTCCATTGTTTCTTTATAAAACTGACTGTTTTTTTCTAAGCTAAAAGGTGTAGGAGGCTGCGGGATAAATTGGTCAGCACTGTCAATAACAAGTGTCCTTATTTCGCGCCAGTGTGGTTCAATTCCTTTCCCATAGCCTGGAGGAGTAGGCTTCCATTTAGAAGGCTCTCTTGTGATTGAGTAATCCGGAAAAGTTCGAGACTGCTTATACAGATCTCCATCAGACCACTTTATAATGTGAGCAGCTATGGCAGCACCGTGTTCTAAAGAGCGTTCTAATACACCTCCTGAAATCCCACTTTCTTTCTTTATCTCTTCTAAGACTTCATCATGTTGAGACATAAATTTATCTTCAGAAAATATAAAATGTTTTCCTGTCAGATAAAAAGCTTCGAGAGCAGC
>CALHUZ010000289.1 GCA_938039305.1 uncultured Saprospiraceae bacterium | reverse complement strand
AACACCAGGTATATATTCATCGGATTAGATGAGGGCGGTTATGTGCCGCTTAGTGCTAAAAAAGTTCATGATGTAAAGTATGGAGATTGTAAAGCACTTTCATTCTATATGAAGACTTTGCTCGATGCTTATGATATCCCTGCTAACTATGTTGTGATTAGAGCTGGCACTTCTATGCCAGAAGATATATTTGAAGACTATCCACATATGACGCCGGCGAATCACGTCATTATTAATGTTCCAATGGAGAAAGATACGATCTGGCTGGATTGTACTTCTCATGATAATCCATTTAACTTCTTGGGTGATTTTACGGACGATAGACTAGCGCTTCAGATCAATGCGGAAGGAGGACGGTTAGTAAGGACTCCAGCTTTTACTAAAGATCAAAATAAGGATGTTAGAAGGGCGGAAATCAATTTAGATAAAACAGGTGATGTCTCCATCGATCTAAACATAGATGAATATGGTGTGATGTTCGACAAGGTTATCTATTTGAAGAAGTTAGACCAGAAGGAACTTGACGAATATTTGTCAACTCAACTTTTTGGATCATTTGATAAGGTAGATGTCACTGTTCATGAGTTTGATTTGAATGAAGAGCTCGTGATGACTAATCAGCACTATGAGCTGTCTGCATCAAAGTATGGTGAGATAGCTGGTGATTATATGATCCTCGATGCTTCTTTACTTCCAATGTCTATTCCTAAGTTGAAAAAGGATTCTAAAAGAGATAATGAGATATACTTTCCAAGAGCAAGGCAATCTGTAGCAGATGTAACATATCACCTGCCTGATGGTTATAGATGGGATCTGCCTGAAGATATTCAATTAGATAGTGACTATGGATCATACATTCAGAAAGTAACAGAGTTGAACCCAGGTTCTTATCAGGTCCATAGAGCATTCACACTATTCGAAGGAACGCACCCTTCTGCCAACTATAAAGAAATTAAACTATTCTTCGATAAAATTAGAAAAGCAGAGAGCAGCAAGTTCTCCGTAACAAAGAAATCATAATAAAATATATTACCCTTTTCTCCCAAAACAATCCACAATGAAAAAATCACTATTGACCAAAAAGGAGTTTGTCGTCATCGTACTTATTGTAATGTCTATATGGACATCTATGAATGCACAGAAATTCGGTGATGTGAGCTATGCACAGATAGCACAGACAGTACATCCGACTGATAGCACGGCTGAAGCAGCTTTTATATTTAAGAAATCCTTGGCTTACTTTGATGTGACGAAGTACGACGGCATTGTATTAGTCATAGAGCATCATGATCGTATAAAGATCTATAATGAAGATGGTGAAGATTATGCGAAGTATGCTATCAACTTATATAAGGACGGTTCTACGAAGGAAAGAGTAACGGGATTGAAAGCAATTACTTTCAATGCTGCAAATAAGAAAATAGTAAAGTCGAAACTGAATAAGAAGAACGTATATAATGAGGAGACAAGTGAGAATTATGTTGTGCAAAAATTTGCACTTCCAGATGTGAAGGCTGGATCAGTGATAGATGTTAAGTATGAGGTAAGAACTCCGTATACTTTTACGATACCTACATTCTACTTCCAGTCATATATTCCTGTCGATCATGCAGAGTATGAAGTTAGAATTCCTGAATACTACACCTATACTCCAGTGATGCATGGAGGTATACCTTTGACACAATCTAAGAAGTCAGTGAATGGGGCTTATAACGTTGATCTGGCTCACACTTTTATTGCTTCTAATGTTCCTGCATTAGAAGAGGATGAATATGTGCTCAATGTGAATGATTATAGAAGTAGTCTTAAGTATGAGAAGTACTCCTCACAATTTCCTGGTAAGACAACTGAGTACTATGTGAAGGACTGGAATGAGATCGCTAAGGATCTAATGAAGCACCAGTACTTTGGAAAAGAAATAGGTAAGAGAACAAAAGGTCTGGAACACTTCATCACTTCAATCGAGAGTAAGACAAGAGAGGAGAAGATATCAGAGATATACACTTATGTCCAGCGAAACTTTAGCTGGAATGGTGATTATGGATACTATAAAAGTGATGGCGTAAAAGAGTTGATGAAGACAAAGACAGGAAATGTCGGAGACATCAACCAGCTACTGCTCAATCTTATGCTTCAAGCCGGTATCGACGCTAAGCCTTTTTTAATTAAGACAAGAGATAGCGGTTTGCTGAATCAAAACTATCCTACTCGTACTGAGATGAACTATATGCTGGTTTATATACCTGATGGAGAATCTTTCTTATTGTTAGATGGTACTTCTAAGTATGCTCCAGTAGGCGAATTGCCAAGACGTGCAACAAATATCAATGGTCTTCTTATCGACGGAGAGAAAGGTGCAATTGTCAATGTTAAGAATCCTAATATTTACAAAAGTGTAACGCTTACTACTTATGATTTAGATTTAGAAACTCCTATGCTTCACGGCTCGGGAAAGAGACATTTGAAAAAATATGCTGCTTCAACATATCGTAGGAGCTTAGATGATTCTGCTGAAGAAGAAGAGGTAGAGGAAGATGAAGAAGACGAAGATGAGGAAGAAGAAGTTTTTGCAGAAAACGAGTTTGAATTGACTGAAATCCTCAATGTCGATGATATCAATAAGGACATCAAGATGGCATATGATGAAACAATCTATAAGGAGTTAGATAAGATAGGCAATCAAATATTTGTGAATGCAACGATTGATTTTGGAATCACAAAGAATCCTTTCTATGAGGATATTAGAAACTATCCAGTATTTTATAGTTCTCTTTCTGATGTACGACAGGTTATAAAAATTAATATTCCTGAAGGGTATGTCGTTGAGTCACTTCCTGAAGCTGCAAATATGGCATTAGAGGGTAGGAAAGCTCAGTTTATCTACAAGGCTGAACAAATCGCCAATACTGTTGTGATTAACTATACGATGAAGATCAACACTGATGTATTCTTGCCGCAGGAGTACCCTAACTTAAAGGAGCTGTACAACCTTATAGTTGATAAGTCAAAGGAGAAGATCGTTTTTGGTAAGGGTGATGGCAATGCAAGTGTAGATGATGAGTAAATTGATATAGGTGCTGACTCTAAGCGCTATGGTATAAGAAAAAGCGACGTCTGTCTATAAAGTTTATGTAGATGATATAGACAATTTACTCTTGTATCCGTTAAGGATACGATATGATTAGAATATACTTGTTACTTGTCTTGTACTGTTGTGCCTGCGGCTTAGTTGCTCAAAATGTCAATGGAACGATTTCTGATGAGAATGGCGCACCACTCCCTTATGTGAGTATTTATGTAAAGAATACAACGAAGGGAACAGCCTCCAATGAGGAAGGAAGGTATGAACTGAGGTTACCTTCAGGTAGTTATGACATAGTATACCAGTTTATAGGATATAAAACTACTGTTAAGCGTGTAGATGTTAAGGCCGCTGGAGAAACAGTTGATATACAGCTTGAGCCACAATCGGCCTACTTGTCCGAAGTCGTTATCGCTGCTGATCGAGAGGATCCGGCATATGCCATCATCAGAAAGGCAATCGAGAAACGCTCCTATTATAGAGATATCATCAAGACATATGAGTGCGATGTCTATGTGAAAGGCAATCAAAAGGTTCTAGATGCCCCTGAGAAGATCATGGGCGTTGAAGTTGGTGACCTTGATGGGATGCTCGATTCATCACGTCAGGGAATAGTTTATCTATCTGAGTCTGTGAGTAGGCTCGTTGTGGATGGCGATGATGCTAAAGAAGTAGTGACTTCATCTAAGGTAAGTGGAGATGATCAAGGTTACAGTTTCAACAGTGCTCGAGAGATGGAGATGAGTTTTTATGATAACACCATCGAATTGCAACGTCAGATGGTATCGCCTATAGCTAATAATGCAATGGGTTATTATAGGTACAGACTTGAAGGAGTATTTCAAGATAACAATGGACGCTTGATTAATAAAATCACCGTTCTGCCCAAACGTGATAGCGACCCTACTTTTTCTGGAACGATTTATATCGTCGATAAACTTTGGAATATACACTCTCTTGAGTTGGTTGCCACTGCAGCATCTACTCAGATTTTTTTTATAGACTCTCTGACTTTTAATCAAGTATATTTTCCAATTTCAGAACCTGACAAATGGGCCTTGTTTACTAATTCGATCAGCTTTAAGATCGGTGGTCTTGGGTTTAAGATGAAAGGAACATTCACTGGAGTTTATAATAATTACAATCTCGAACCTAAAATACCAGAAGGGTTCTTTGATGAATATATTCATGTAGTAGAAGAAGGATCTAATGAACGCGATAGCTTATACTGGGAGGAAATAAGGCCTGTGCCTCTGACGATTGAAGAGGTGGTAGATTATGATACGAAAGATAGTATCAGGGCAGTTAGAACAGATCCCATATATATGGATTCTGTTGACAGACGGGGCAATAGGTTTACTGTTGGAGCTCTCTTAGGAGGATATAGCTATTCTCGCAGATCGAAACATTTGTATTATAATATAGCAAGTCCTTTAGGCAGTTTTCGATTTAATACTGTTCAGGGTTATAACGCTAATGTCAACTTTTCAGGAGTTAAGTATTTTGATGAAGAAGAGACAAGAAGAGTGCTTTGGGGGCTTAATGCCAATTATGGTCTTTCTGAAAAGAAGGCGCGCGTAAGTGGATATTTGACATATCGACCAAAGCGACTTAATTATAATCAGATCAGGATTTCAGGAGGTAGTAATATTGTGCAGTTCAATAGAAATGAACCTATGGGTCCTTTCTTCAATACTTTTTACAGCTTATTTCATAAACGCAATTTTGCCAAGTTTTTGGGCGTCAAGCATGCAGCAATCGAATGGTTTACTGAGCCAGCAACTGGTGTGTTCTTAAACTCATCGATAACATGGGAAGATCGCTCTCCGGTTTTCAACAATTCGGATATAAGCTATTATTATAAAGATACAAGAGAGTACACATCTAATAATTTTGTCGACCCTAAAGATGAAGGAGTGGGGTTTGAGAGACATCAAGCGTTCCTTGTAAATCTCAATGCAACTATCCGGTTTAATCAAAAGTATGTCCTTTACCCTGATCGAAGATTTAGTGGAGGTAGCGATGGTCCTCGCCTTAGAGTATCCTATACTGGCGCCTTTGACATAGGAGGTGCAGATGTCAGTTATCAAAAGCTTGCGGCTTCCTTAGATGATGAGTGGTCGTTAGGTGTTGCAGGGCGATTAGGATGGTATATCAATGGAGGTTTTTTCTTCGCCAAGGAAAGGGTTGAATTTAGAGACTTCCGTCACTTTATGGGTTCCGAAGTTTTATTGATGAAGAGTGGTGATTATAGTACGAGCTTTTTGCAATTGCCTTACTACGGTTATAGTACTGATGAAGGATATCTACAGCTACATGTTCAGCATCATTTCGATGGTTTTATCTTAGATAAGATGCCTCTACTAAGAAAGTTAGGCTGGAGTCTTGTAGCTGGAGCTAAGTTCTTAAAGGCTGGGTCACTTCCTGCTTACCAGGAGTTTCATGTTGGCCTTGATAATATCGGTTATAAGATACTTAGACTCATAAGAGTAGATGGAGTAGTGTCTTTGACAGAAGGAAGAACTGACTTCGGGGTTAGAATGAGTATTGGGTTTTAAATATTCCAATACCTTATAGGTCGTGCTTTTGTATAAATAGTGCGGTTGATTGATATCTACTCTGACACTCTCTTTTCATCTTATCTCGATGCTGAAGTACTTCTTTATTCAATCAAGAATTAGGTTTCTAAAATATGATTGAATTATCATACCTATATGCGATAGCATATAGAGGTAGTGAACCTTTCGTATTTCTTTTTCGAAAAAGTAAAAAAAACACAATTATAAAAAGCCCATCAAATGATGGGCTACCCGTTTTCACGAAGGGAGTAACATGGTTAAAAACAGCATGCTCTATTCCACGAGTTACTCGAATGTATTCTTTATATGATGCCTTTTATCGATAGGGCATTTTTGAGTCAAATATTTCTTCAAAACAGCTTTTTTGTCATAAAATTCGAGATGAAATAAATTATTGATTTAACATTTTTAACTCTTTTGATAAAAGAGAGCGAAAATGACTCTGGTATGAGCGGGCATGATTTGTATTGAATAGCTATCCTCGTATTATCAAAAAAAACATATCAAACGAGTCCCATATGGGAGCAGTCACGCTTGAAGCAAATAAACAATAATTGAGCGAATAGGATAATAAAAAAGCAAAAAGAAATAAAAATGAGCAAATATGATAGCAATACTATTATATTTGCACCATGAGAAAATCACAAGACAAGAACCAGCGGAGCTTTTCAGTGCCAACCATTCATCTTGAACCCACCTTAGGTGCTGTAAGCAATAGAAGCATTAAAGCTGAAACCCAACTCTTAACACATATGATAAGTGAGAGACACAAGAGTAAAATCTTGCACTCCACTTTGGCATTTTAGGATCATTGTCTCATAAATAATTTCACACCTGTTACCATGTTAAATCCACAATTAACGCCACTGAAGAGATTTTGGAGGTTATTAGAACCTGATTATCAAGACATCAGAAATGTATATATCTATTCTGTGTTTGCAGGATTGATTGGTCTTTCCCTTCCGCTCGGTATACAAGCTATAGTTAATCTTATCCAAGGCGGCCAAGTTAACACGGCTTGGATTGTACTTGTCGGAGTAGTAGTGATAGGAGTTGTCATGACAGGTTTTTGTCAGATATATCAGCTTAAAATTGTGGAGCAGCTCCAGCAGAAAATATTCAGTAGAGCTGCCTTCGAATTTGCACATCGGGTGCCTCGAATTAAGATGGAAGCATTATACAACCACTATGCTCCTGAATTAATGAATAGATTCTTCGATGTGATGTCTTTACAGAAAGGCCTGCCTAAAATCCTAATTGATTTTTCAACGGCCGCTTTGCAGATTATTTTTGGGCTTTTACTATTGTCTTTTTATCATTCCTTTTTTGTCTTTTTTAGCCTCCTGCTGATTGTGATTGTATTGGTCATATTTAAAGTGACATTTAAAAGAGGATTAGATACAAGTCTCAAGGAGTCAAAAACCAAATACCGTGTGGTTCATTGGTTAGAGGAGTTAGCTCGAACCCATACAACCTTTAAGTTAGCAGGTAGCACAGTGCTACCATTACAAAGAACAAATATTCATGTTAACGATTATCTCGACGCAAGATCAAATCACTTCGCTGTATTGTTAAAGCAATATTGGTTGATGGTGGTTTTTAAGGTGATAGTCGCCGTGGGGCTACTTGCCATAGGAGGTATCTTAGTAATGGAGCAGCAAATCAATATTGGACAGTTCGTTGGTGCTGAGATTATAATTTTACTGGTCATGTCTTCAGTAGAAAAGCTCATTATGACTATGGAGACTATTTATGATGTGCTCACGGGTTTGGAGAAGATAGGTCAGGTCACAGACATGGAACTTGAAAAGCATGATGGTCTTATTCTGAAGGATGAGTGTGAGGGTGATGGGTTGAGCCTTTCTTTGAAGGAGATAGATTTTTCTTACCCTCAAAGTAAACTCCAGATTTTAAATGGACTTTCTTTAGAAATTAAGCAAGGAGAAAAGTTGCTCTTAATAGGGCCAAGTGGAAGTGGGAAGAGTACGCTTCTGCAAATCATTGCCGGAGTATATGGGGTTAAAAATGGAGAGATATCATATAATAATCTACCTCAAGGAAATCTCAATCTAAGATCTGTAAGGTCGGCCATTGGAGAGTGCTTGGCGCAAGAACAATTATTCGAGGGGACGATTCTGGAAAATATAACTACGGGTAGAGAAGCAGCCACTTTTAAGAATGTAAAATGGGCAGTTGAGAATTTAAAACTAACGGATTTTATAAAGTCTTTACCTAAGGGATATGATACAATGATAGAACCTCAAGGTCAAAAACTACCAGCTAGTGTTATTCAAAAAATTCTACTTGCTCGCAGTGTTGCCGATGTGCCTAAGCTACTGTTATTAGAGAATGTACTAGATGCCATCGATACTAATGATCGATTTGATATTGTGAATTTTCTAACTAATGAAAAGTCTTGGACGCTTATAGCTGTTTCCTCCAAAAGGTATTTGGCAGAAAATGTAGATCGTATTGTGGTCATGGAGCAAGGTGCTGTTGCACAAACTGGAGTCTATTCTGAATTGAAAAACTTCTTCAATATAAAAGATAAATAGTCATGCTTAATATATCAGATAATAGTATAAATAGGGATGTCAATAGAGAGAAGTATTCAGGTTTAGTTCGAGTTGAAAATTATCGCTCAGGGCATATATTGCTTCGGCTATTAAGTGCTCTAAGTTTTCTATTTCTTATACTTCTTTTTATCCCATGGACTCAGAACATTAGGGCTAAAGGAAAGGTGACTACTCTCATGCCATCTCAAAGGCCACAGATGATACAATCTGTGATAGATGGTCAGGTGAAAGAGTGGTTTGTTAGAGAAGGAGCTAAAGTAGAAGAAGGTGACACGATCTTGATGATATCCGAAATCAAAGATGATTATTTTGATTCAGATCTACTTTCCAGAACACAGATGCAGATCGATGCAAAAAAGTCATCGGCTCAAGCATACGGTTCCAAGGTTAATGCGCTCAATGATCAACTTAAAGCACTTGCGAGATCAAGAGATGCTAAGTTAACCCAAGCACAAAACAAGGTGGAGCAGTCGTCTTTGAAAGTGCTAACCGATAGTATTGAGTTACTCGCTAAGACAATTAATCTCGAAGTGGCAGAGGCGCAATTTGCTCGACTCGAGAAGCTTTACAAGCAAGGACTCAAGTCAAAAACGGATTTAGAATCGAGAACCTTGAAGGTGCAAAAAACTAATGCAGAACGCCTTTCCGCTAAAAATAAATTCTTGACTTCTAAGGCTTTACTCAATAGCGCAGAACTTGAATTAGAAGGTATACGCGCAAAGTATCAGGATGATGTGGCTAAGGTGAATTCATCGCGGTTCAGCACTATCTCTGATCAGTTTACAGCCGAAGGAAGTATCGCAAAATTAGAAAACCAACTATCTAATTATGAAGCTCGGCAAGGATTCTATTATATCACTGCACCTCAAGCAGGTTTTGTCACTCAGACCATTGCGGCAGGAATAGGAGAGACGATTAAATCAGGAGAGGATATCGTCAGCATCATGCCAGCTCAGTATGATCTGGCCATTGAGATGTTTGTTAAGCCATTGGACTTGCCTTTATTGACTAATGGGCAAAAAGTAAGGATAGAGTTTGATGGATGGCCTACAATTGTTTTCTCAGGTTGGCCAAATACATCTTATGGTACTTTCGGTGGTGAAGTCTTTGCCATTGACAATTTTATAAGCGACAATGGATCTTATAGGATTCTGATCTCACCATCACCTGATGAAGAGCCATGGCCAGATCTCCTTAGAGTAGGTGGAGGTGCACGAGGACTTGTACTGCTGAAGGATGTTCCTATATGGTACGAGATATGGAGAAATCTGAATGGCTTTCCTCCTAATTTTTATGAGACTAAAGCTGCCGTTGTAGCAGATAAGAAATAGACGTAGAGATTATGAATCAGTCTTTTACAAAGTTGAAATACTACATCACTACTTTACTCATTGTAACTTGGTCTATGCATGTATCCACACAGTCCACACAGGATTCAGTGGGTCTTTATTTTGACCAATACATGCATATGGTCAGCAACTATCATCCGCTATCGAAGAATGCTGATTTATTGCAAGATCAAGCTGATGCTTTTATGTTAGGAGCGAAGGGAGGTTTTGATCCGAAGATATCTTCTACTTATGGTCAAAAACTATTTAAGGAAGATCCATATTATCGAGTCTGGGAAGTAGATCTTAATGTACCTACTAAGTTAGGTGTAGAGGTCAATGCTGGCTATGATCGGACATCAGGTATTAACTTGAACCCTCAAAGCTTAGATCCTGAAGGTGGATTGTTTTATGCGGGGATCTCGGTCCCATTAGGCCGAGGGCTTTTGATAGATTCTCGTCGAGCACAATTAAAAAGAGCAGAGATATTTCAAAGATCTAATGAGTTAGAAAGGATTCTGCTTAAGAATGATTTAATGTATGATGCCGGCAAAGCGTATTGGGAGTGGAGAAAGTTCTATGAGATCACAAACTCATATCGTGTTGTGATTTCATTTGCCGAAGAGCAATTGAGGACTGTTAAAGAGTTAGTAGTCCAAGGTGATAGACCGTCTATTGATACGATAGAAGCGACGATACAAGTGCAGCAGCTTAATCTATTATATAATCAGGCGAAATTAGAATATGCCAATGCAGCTCTCTATGTCTCTTCTTTTCTCTGGGATGAAGAAGGAGTAGCAATGTTGTTAGCAGATGGGGCATTTCCATCTGAATTATTAATTGCTGAGAGTCCTGCATTATTGATGATGAGTGATTTGAAAAAGTCAGCTTTGAATCATCCCAAGATTAGGCTCTATGACTTAATGACGGAGCAACTGGAGATAGATGAACGGCTTTCTAAGGAGAATATGAAACCTGAGGCTGAAGTGAAGTTCAACTTCATAGCCGACGGTGGAAAGAATCCTATCAATGCTGTAGCGGTTGACAACCATACTTTTGGATTAAAGTTTGGAATGCCTCTTTTCTTTAGAAAAGAAAGAGCAAAGCTTCAAGAGATTTTTATTAAAAAGGACCAAACCATGCTAAAGCAAGAATCGGTTCGCATGAATATCGATGCTAAGATTAATCAAGCCATCAACGAATGGCAGACATCTTATGAGCAGTTTTTGATTTCTTCTGCGGCTCAAGGAAATTATAAAATATTGCTCGACGGTGAGACCACTCTTTTTCAACTTGGCGAAAGTTCTCTTTTTGTCATTAACTCGCGTCAACAATCATACTTGAAGATTATAATCAAGAATGCCGAACTACTTTATAAAATCAAAATAGCAGAACTAAAAGCACTGTATAGTGCTGGAGTTTTGTGGCAAAGTTGATTGGCATAAAGCGGTAATGTTTGAGCATTATAGATCCCGCACACATCTAAACCCAGTATGTTCTAATCCAGTATCTGGACTTGACTTCATTCTCGCTGCTATACGATATCCAGCACAGTAACTGTCATTGCATAAGAACGAACCTCCTCTGATGATCTTCTGAGAAGCAGCTGGCATGTATGGATCATAGCTTACTTCAGGGCCGCTTGGATCGGTGGCTGTCTCTTGAGCTGATAGACAAGCATAGTAGTTGGCATGATACCAGTCACTGCACCATTCCCATACATTTCCTGCCATGTCATAAAGACCATGTCCATTTGGTGCGAATGATTTCACTGGAGCCAATCGCTCAAATCCATCAGTTACCTTGTTCTCTACAGGGAAGTTTCCCTGCCAGAAGTTGGCTTGAGCTTGATCTTCTTTTAATTCATTTCCCCAAGGGAATATCTTATCAAACTCGCCTCCATGAGCTGCGTATTCCCATTCTGCTTCTGTCGGAAGACGCTTGCCAGCCCAGCGGGCATAAGCCATAGCATCATACCATGAGATATGAACAACAGGAAGATTTTCTTTGCCTTTGATATCAGTACCATCTCCTAAAGGCTGTCTCCAAGATGCACCTGTTTTGATCTCCCACCAGTCTTGCACACCATATTGGCCTTGTTGGTTAGGTGACGGTGATTTAAAGACCAATGAAGCTGCTTTGAGTAAAGAAGGGTCGGGTGGTGGTGTTCCAGGTGGCAGTTGTGCCATGATCTCTTCCAGTGAAATATCTCTTTCAGCCGTTGTGATATAGCCTGTAGCATCGACGAATTGCTTGAACTGTCCATTAGTGACTTCGGTCTCATCCATCCAGAAATCAGATACTTCTACTGCACTTTTAGGAAACTCATCTTGCCTTGGTTGGCTGCCTTGTGCTTCTTCAGGTACGTCGGATCTTGCGACTCCGCCTATGTCATACTTCCCACCAGTTATCTTAACCATACCATCGAAACGCTTCGATTGGATAGGGTCTATGGCTATCGCAAAGACATCGTCCATAGATGTCTTGTTGATGAATGCACTGCCGCGACTATTGATCTGAGAGCACATGGATATATTTGGGTCTGTGCCCATAGCTGCTGCCTCCGAAGCGGTAGTGGAGCTTCTAGATCTGACAGATGTGTCTTTATTGCAGCTTGACGTCAGAAGCATAAATAAAGATAAAACAGCCCAAAAGAGAGAAAACTTGATCATGACTCTAATATATGCAAATAGCCATTCTACCTTAGCGGTTGATATCATCATCAGAAAAAGAACTCGTTGAAGAAGACATTCTCAGGCTTTCCATGGATCAGAACATTGGTCCTTTCTCCATATATGGACCTCTTTGGGGCTGTATTGATATTTGGGGTATGCTATAGCAGGAATTTTCATGGCACTATTTATCAGGATGGTGAGATTCAATTTGGGATTCCTTTTTCAGAATTGTGGTCTTACATTAAGACGGGGGCTTATCCTTTGGGGATCTTCTCTACTTTGGGAGCTATCTTCAGTATGTTAGCTACTAGATTTGTAGGTAAGCAGAAGAACTCGGGCAATGTCTTAGGTGTCATCACTACTGTAAATTCTGGCGCTAACGACTTCATGTTTGGTAATGCGTCAGCCATCATAACCTATCCTCTTTCGTTCATCTTGCATTCCTTTTCATGGTTCAAGTGGAAAAAGGGCGTTGAGATAAGAAAGATCGATTCTTTCTACTTTTTTATTGTAGGATTTGGATTGCTCTTGGGCTTTGCTTTGGTCTACCTTGGTGCATCGATCTTTGGTGGTAGAACGGATTCTGTTTTCTTGATCACAGTTGCCTTGACTTTTGGACTATCGCTCGGGGCAAATTTTTCAAATGCCTTCAAGTACGAAGAGACATGGTTAAGTTGGGCTGTTTATAATGTGATACAATTGGTTAAGGCGGTACTACAAGTCAATATTGCCAATGTTGTTAAGTATGTTTTCTACCTGATCAACTCAGGACTTACACTTCTTGACTGGAAGTGGAATGGGGATAGAGCT
>CALHUZ010000288.1 GCA_938039305.1 uncultured Saprospiraceae bacterium | reverse complement strand
AATTTGAATTATTGGGAGAAAGGAGACACTGTTGTACTCGGATTACAAAATGGTTTCTATAAAGAGTTCATTCAAGACACTTTTCATCTTAGCGCATGCGGTCGAAATTTCCTAACCATTCAAAATAGCTTAGCCGAAGGATTAAACATCCCAGAAATTAAACAAAAAATTGTAGATATTATCTTATCAACTGACTATGTATTCCTCAATCAACAAATCGAAATATTCCCTAATCCTACCAATGATGAGGTACACGTAAGATCTGAAGAATTAGAAATCAGAAGCATTCAGATATTTGACATAATCGGAAGACAAGTAGCTAAAGAAAATTGGAAGAGAAAATCTGATAGCCCCATCAATATTTCTAATCTTCAACAAGGAATTTATAACCTTTTGATCGAAACTGATCAAGGGCGAGTGATGAGGAAGGTTGTTAAGCTATAGTCTTAAAATAGACGTATCTTCCTGAAGCAACAATATCAAAGTACTATGGGGAAGATAATATTAGTATTTCTGTTATCATGTCTGTCATATCAGTGCGTAGGATGTTCTTGTGGCGCACCACAAAAGTCTTTCTTTGAAGGCGGTGAAGGCGAGCAAAGCTATTGTATTGCAGTATACGACACGACTATCTTTAAACAAATAACCAACTTTGAACCACCGATAATTAATCGGAATGCTCAGCTGGGATACTTCAAAGTTATAGACACGATCAATTCTATAAATACTCAAATTGGAAACACTATTGTTGTGTTTGGGCAAGATGGACATAATTGCCTTGAAACTTTAAATCATTGGGAACGAGGCGATACAGTTGTGCTTGGGTTATTAAATCTAACTGAAATGCGAGACACTTTCGAGATGTCTGTTTGCACTAGAAATTTTCTAACTATAGAAAACGGCTTAGCCGAAGGATTAAACATCCCAGAAATCAAACAAAAAATTGTAGATATTATCTTACCAACTGACTATGTATTCCTCAATCAACAAATCGAACTATTCCCTAATCCTACCAATGATGAGGTACACGTAAGATCTGAAGAATTAGAAATCAGAAGCATTCAGATATTTGACATAATCGGAAGGCAAGTCGCTAAAGAAAACTGGAAGAAAAAATCAGATAGGCCAATCGATCTTTCTATTCTTCAACGTGGAATTTATAATCTTTTGATCGAAACAGATCAAGGACGCATAATGAGGAAAGTCGTTAAACTTTAGTCTTAAAAAAGCTAAACCGCGACTGCCCATACTTTCGCACTTCATAACACTGAGCATGAGCTTCTAAGCTCAAGTCACTTCCATGTTCGATCACCATCATCCCATCTTCAGAAAGAAGATGAGCATTTAGAATAAGATCGGGAAGTTGCTTCAATATTGGCAAGGCATAAGGAGGATCTGCAAAGATAAAACTGAAAGATCGATCTGCATTCTTAATGTAAGACGTGACATCTCTTTTTATAATATTTGCGAAAGCATCAAGCTCCATACTCTTCACCTGCGCCTTCACCCAACTGACACAAGGACCATACTTATCAACGTAAGTTACATCTCGACAGCCACGAGATAGAAATTCAAATACATGAGCACCCGTACCGCCATATAAATCGAGCATAGTCTCTTCTTCGAAGTCTATACGATTGTTCAGGATATTGTAAAGTGCTTCCTTGGCGATATCTGTTGTCGGTCTAGTAGGCCACTTTTTCATCGGTGGTTGAAGGACGCGGCCTCCCATCTCTCCTCCGATTATGCGCATCTCGATATGCTCTGTAGCGGAAAAAACAAAGAAGTGTGATCGATGGCCTTCCCCTCGAGTGTATAGTTTGAATCTCTGTATCTCACACTTTTAAAATAGCGATTGATCAGTTTCGCATCTTCACCATCTTCTATAAAATCGCCTGACAACTCAATAGTGGTCTTGCTGGCATCAAGCCCAAGCGTCTGACTAAGCAGTGAACTATAGTATAAAGTAGTCATGGAGCTCTTTGCCAAAAAGTTGTTAGCAGCTAAAAGTCTTCCATTCTTCGAAGCGATCATCATGACTTTATCTCCTTGTCTGCACAGATGGATCAAGTCTTCTCCATCTTGACCAAGCGTCTCAGTAAGCAAAGCAAAGACACCGTGGTATATATGAGGCAATTCATGAACCTGAAAACACTTTTTGTAAGTATCATGAGGGATCGCATAACAGACATATGCATCTGCTGCCGCATGATAATCAGCTTTGTATATGAATCGCTCTTGAAGAGTAGTATCCATAGAGTGATTCACTAACGCTTCCAATTCTTCGGCGATGTAATCATCAGCAGGGACAATCGTAAAGAGATTATTGAGCACTGCGATATTGGCTTTACCAATCTTCAAGTTGGCGAGCGATAGGCTCGCAGATGACATGTCATTAATGGTGGTCACGTCCGACAGAAGCACTCTGTGGCTCATATCGGATACCACATAAAAAAAACTGTCCACATCAAGAAATGCGGACAGCTTATAAGTCTTAGTATCATCAAGGACGTCCTGTGAACGCCTCTTTTTTATTATTTCCAATTACCCTCTAAGTTAGGTGAGGACATACTTCCAAAACCAATTTTTGCTCTTGGATTGAATTCCTTCTGATACATGCTGAACTTAGGGTCATTATATGCTCCCATAAATTCACCCCATGTTGTCATCACCTCTACAACAGGTACTAAAGTAGACTGATAAGTCATCGTATCCGCTTGAATCTCAAATCTCTTAGCCTTATTCGTATAAGGTACAAAAGGAAGATCATCAAGATTGATAGCTAGTCCACGCAAAGAATCCGCCGCACTAAATTTTACGATATTAACGATAAACTTGTCTGGATTCTCTGGATCTTCTGGATCTGCAAGTAACTGACGAAATGGTATACTATCTGTCTTCAAGACAGCTGATAACTCCTCAAAAGAGGAAGCATAATGCCCCTTGATTTGACGGAATATGTCCTGAGTAGTACGGATTTTCTCCAACTTGGTAGTAACTACGCTCTTTCTCGCATCAAGCTCTGTTCTGAACTTAATAGGCTCATTAATACCACTATATAGTAGGTATCCAAAAAGTCCAACAGCTCCGATTATAACTAGGTTAATCAAGTACTTCATTCATTCTCATATTTAATGTCTCCAGCTATCGGCTATATAGCGACGGCTGTTGACAATGGGTTTTGATATAACAGAAATCAATAGTTCATATTTGAACGAGTCATCTTGCGAAACGTCCTACCTTTGTATGGATTATGAACTGCACAATAATACTATTTTTTAAAAATATTACGCCTCATTACATTTAAAAAGATGAGCACTCATCCTAATTCTATCATAATACTTGCTATCGAATCTTCTTGCGACGATACATCCGCGGCGATTATCCGAGATGGTGAAGTCCTTAGCAACCTCATTGCCACCCAGACTGTACATCAAGCATATGGGGGTGTTGTACCAGAATTAGCCTCACGACAGCACCATCAAAAGATCGTCCCTGTTATAGATGAAGCATTGAGGACTTCTGGTGTGAAGAAGGACCAACTTTCTGCGATTGCCTTCACCCAAGGGCCTGGATTATTGGGCAGTTTACTCGTAGGATGCTCATTTGCGAAGGGTATGGCCTTGAGCTTAGACATCCCTTTGATAGCAGTTAATCACATGGAAGCCCATGTCTTAGCGCACTTTGTGGAAGACCCAAAACCCAACTTTCCTTTTCTCTGTCTGACCGTATCTGGTGGGCATACCCAACTCGTCAAAGTCACTAATCCCCTTGAGATGGAAGTGATAGGAACCACTCGAGATGATGCTGCTGGTGAAGCCTTTGATAAAATTGGCAAATATTTAGGATTGGACTACCCAGCTGGGCCTATCATAGATAAACTGGCTCGTGATGGTCAAGCCAAATATGAATTTGCGAAACCAAGAGTCGATGGTTTGGGATTTAGCTTTAGCGGCTTAAAGACTTCTGTACTCTACTTTTTACGAGATAAGCTAAAGGAAGATGAAAACTTCATAAATGATAATCTCAATGATATCTGTGCTTCCGTTCAGCAGACTATAGTTGATATCCTCATGGATAAACTTACTAAAGCCACTAAGAAAACGGGTATAACGGAAGTAGGCATCGCAGGTGGCGTATCGGCTAATAGTGCTCTTCGAAAAGCTCTATCAGAAAGTGCAGAGACACATGGGTGGAAGACTTTTGTGCCTGCCATCCAATACTGCACTGATAACGCTGGCATGATTGCCATGGCCGCTTACTACAAGTATGAGAATGGTGACTTCGTCGACCAAGATGTCACACCTAATCCAAGGTTAAAGATCCCAACGGCCGATTCATAAGAGGATATAAGTCTGAGCACAAAAGCAGTACTTAACTGATTGGTTTTCTATAATTTCCTCTTTGATTGAGTCGAGTTATGTTTGATTATATGCAGATATAATGTATCCAAACACATATCTTGCTCGCACTCGAATAGCGTACATATGAACTATCCAAAGCAAGTCACCATCGGAGATATAACCATCCGTGATGGATTTCAGCATGAAGAAAAATTTATCCCTACTGATGCCAAAGTGTGGCTCGCCGAGCAACTCATTCTTGCTGGATTCAAGCATATAGAAGTGACTAATCTGGGTAATCCAAGAGGTATGCCGCAGTTCAGAGATGCCGACGAAGTGATGAAGCGCATAAGAACCAGTAAGAAGGTAGGAAACTTACTGGATGATGTCTGTCTTACTGCCATAACGATAAGAGAACGGTCAGTTGAAAGAGCGATCAGGGCAAAAGAAGAAGGATATGGACCTGATAGGATACTCATGATGGTCTCGACTAGTGAGTCTCACCAAATGCAAAACTCAGGACTGACGCTCGAGGAATATTGGAAGATGTCAGAAGACTATGTCCAGCGAGCCAATGATGCAGGTATCAAAGTCAATGGAACTGTAAGTACCATCTGGGGCTGTCCGATAGAAGGTCCCACTGAGATGAGTAAGGCTATAGACTTCACTCAACGATGGCTCGATATCGGAGCATATGATGTAGAACATGCCGACCACGATGGATCTGCTTCTCCAGATAGAATCTATAAGTACTTCTCCATGCTCCTTGATAAAATACCACATCCCGAAAAGCATATTGTACACTTTCATACAACCAGAGGTTGGGGATTAGCGAATGTCCTTGCAGCCCTTCAAGCCGGCATGACTCACTACGAATCAACTATGGGTGGAACAGGCGGTCAGCCTGCTAACTTTGTAGATGGTGTGCCTGTAGCCGGAACAGGTGCATACTACTACAAAGATCCCAATATCGTAGGGCTTGTCTCTACTGAAGACATGGTTGTGATGATGGATGAGATGGGTATCGAGACTAATCTTGATGTCGATAAAGTATTGGATATCGGAAATATGGTCGAGAAGATCATCGGCAGGCCACTAAGATCAGAATGTATCCGAACGGGACGAATACCCAAAAACATGAAATAGACAATCATCATGAAGCAGAGGATAGCACACATAGCATTAGTAGTAGCAGATTATGATGAAGCTATCGCCTTTTATACGAAGAAGCTTAATTTTAAAATCATCGAGGACACTAAACTTGATGAAGAAAAAAGATGGGTCGTTATCGCTCCTCCAGGTGCCACAGAGTGTTCTCTACTTCTTGCTAAAGGTGCTAATGATCGTCAAGTAGACGCAGTAGGAAATCAATCAGGAGGAAGGGTTTTCTTGTTTCTATTCACAGATGACTTCTGGAGAGATTACAATCAAATGGTAGAACGAGAGATAGAATTTGAAAGACCACCCAAGCAAGAACCATACGGCATGGTTGCAGTTTTCAAAGATCTTTATGGAAACCTCTGGGATCTTTTAGAACCCAATGACAAGAACAAGTGGCAGCAGTGAAATTAGAAAAACCGAACTTAGGCAATCATGGCATACGACGAATACACAGCAGATAGAGTTGCAAGGATCTTAACAGATAGAAAAGTCAACTTCTATGGCAAGAAGATGTTTGGTGGCATATGCTATATGGTCGAAGAGAAAATGTGCTGTGGCATCCTTTTTAACAAGAAGAAAGATACTGACTTAATGATGGCTCGTGTAGGAGAAGAAGCATATCCAGAAGCTATAAAAAGAGATGGAGCTCAACCTATGGAATTCACAGGAAGGCCCATGCGGGGATATATTTTCGTCATACCAGATGGCTATGATACAGATGAAGATCTTGAATATTGGGTAGACCTATGTCTTGCCTTTAACCCAATGGCCAAGGCAAGTAAAAAGAAAGTAAAAAAGAGTAAATCATAATCTTACCATTTTAAAGAAAGCACATGTTCAAACTACTTTTGATATCCATTATTTCAATTCTTCTTATTACAAGTTGCGGAGAAAATAAACAATCTAATATTCTAGAAGCATCGCAAGAGCTTGCTCATGAAGTGGAGCCCATATCAGAGATACAATTAGATATCGAAACAGCTAATAGATTAGCTCGTCTTCCTTTAAAATGTATAGATCATAAACTCCCATACAAACGTCCCGTAACGATCACTTCAGAAGCTGATCTTGTGATGCCCATAGTGGAACATCCAGCATTCTATGGATGTTTTGATTGGCATTCTGCAGTACATGGACATTGGTCATTGATCTATCTGATGAAGACTTTCCCAGACTTAGATATTGCTGCAGAAGCAAGAGCAAAGTTGAATCAAAATCTGACTAAAGAAAACATCCAAACGGAGGTCGCATACTTCAACAAAAACAAATACACCAAATCATTTGAAAGAACATACGGCTGGGCGTGGGTCCTAAAGTTGCAAGAAGAGCTCATGGATTGGGAAGATGAGGATGCTAAAAGGTGGGCGGCTCATCTCCAACCTCTCTCTGACCACATAGCACAATCATACCAGGACTACCTCCCTAAGTTGGTCTACCCGATCAGAGTAGGAGAACATACTAATACAGCATTTGGCTTAAGCTTCGCATATGACTACGCAGTAGCTGCTGATGATAAGGATTTGCTGTCAGCGATAAAAAGCAACGCACTCAGGTTCTACAGCGATGACAAAGACTGCCCTATCTCATGGGAACCAAGCGGTTATGATTTTCTCTCACCATGCCTCCAAGAACTTGATCTGATGAGAAAGGTATTGACAAATGATGAGTTTCAGAGTTGGATTCAGGCGTTTATGCCAACGCTCGTGGATGGCCAACTGACCATAGAGCCAGGAAGAGTGAAAGACAGGACAGATGGGAAGTTAGTCCATCTCGACGGGGTAAACTTCTCGAGAGCATGGTGCCTCTACCCTCTTCGAAAAAACAGCCATGCGCAGGCCATAGCCAATCAGCATATGTCCTATTCTATTGATAATATCAGCGATGGAAACTACGCGGGTGAGCACTGGTTGGCTTCTTTTGCCTTATATGCTTTGAAAACCATGGGTCAATAAAGAAATGCAATGAGAATAGGCGTCCGTCAGTTACTTATGACACGAGGTAGGCCGCTGTGACAAGTAACTCTGAGGTATAAGCTTACTAATTCAGACATAATGCATATCTTGACCGCTCATGTCTCCCAGTGGAGAATAGCTGCATAAGTCCAATTAAACGAAGGAATTAACTCATCATGAAGATTAGCAATATCAGACTTGAAGTAATGCAAACCATCGAGCAATCGATGGATGGAATACTTGAAAAATTCCTAAAGCCGATAGACACAAATTGGCAGCCGGCTGACTTTCTCCCTGATTCAAGAGATGATGACTTCTTTGATCAAATAAGAGAGATCCAAGGCCAAGCACAAGAGATGGGCTATGACCTACTGACTGTGCTTGTAGGAGATACCATAACTGAAGAAGCTCTGCCTACATATGAGGCCTGGTTGATGGATGTGGAAGGCGTAGATCAAGACGCGAACAATGGATGGTCTAAATGGGTGAGATCATGGACAGCTGAGGAGAATAGACATGGTGACGTACTAAACAAGTATCTATACCTCTGTGGACAGATCAATATGAGAGAGATGGAGAAGTCTACTCAATATCTGATCGCTGATGGTTTTGATATCGGTACAGGTCGTGATCCTTATCGCAACTTTATATATACCAGCTTCCAAGAACTTGCGACTAATGTATCACACAAGAGAGTGGCTGCACAGGCAAAAAAAACTGGCAATGAGCTACTTGCTAAGATGTGTGCTTTCATCGCCGCTGATGAAGCTCGACATGCGAGTGCATATATCAATTTCGTAGATAGAATACTCGAGATAGACGCGAGTAACATGATGGTAGCATTTGAGGATATGATGCGCAAGAAGATTGTTATGCCGGCTGTCTTACTAAAGCAAACAGGTGA
>CALHUZ010000287.1 GCA_938039305.1 uncultured Saprospiraceae bacterium | reverse complement strand
AGCACTCCATATAAAACCAACACTGAACTGCTTGATAATACCATGTTTTGTAATTCCTGAAAAGGACAAAGGCCTCTTAAATATGATGTGATGTACAACAAGTACACTTATGATCGAACCTATAAAAACTGGGAGGTAGGTCAGGAACAAAAGACTGTAAGGATCGTCGACAATAGGGTTGTCAAAATCCTCAAGATCTGCTAGGTTTAAATGAAGAGCGAATGCTCCTACTATAGCATAAGTCATGCCCATGATACCGATGAACAATACCACCTCAGCTACACTTAGACCTATTTGCTTTAGTACTCTGTTCATCAACGCCTACTTAGTAAAGCGTCAAGATATAGAGATTAAGGAGCTACACCTTTAATGCAGAGAGTTTTTTATACTAAATAGCCTGAATGATATCATACTGGGTGATGACATGAGTTTGTCCACTCTTCTCAACAGCAATGACAGCAGGAACCTCCTTAGTGATGTATTTATTGAGATCTTTTAATGCTATATCTACAGATACCTTAGGGAATGGATCAGTCATAACACTACTGACCTCATGCTCTGTATGCAACATCGGATTCTCCAATATGTAGTTTAAGATTAGGCTTTCTGTGATAGAACCAACAATCTCTTCATCTGCAGTCACTGGCATCTGAGAGATATCGCTTTCCTTCATGAGGTTGAGCGCTGTTCTTACTGTGACCCCTTTATCGATTGATAAGAATGCCTTGTCTGTCTTCTTTTGGATGAGATCTTTCACCTTGAGATCGCGATCTAAGAATCCTCTCTCTTGCATCCATTCGTCATTGTATATTTTACCAACATAGCGGCTACCATGATCATGAAATATAACTACCACAACATCATCTTTCGTCAGTTGATCCTTGAGCTGAATCAATCCAGCAAGAGCAGATCCGCAGCTATATCCTAATAAGAGACCTTCTTCGCGAGCGAGGCGACGTGCCATAACAGCACCATCCTTATCCGTTACTTTCTCAAAGTGATCGATCAGATCGAAATCTACATTTTTAGGTAAGATATCCTCGCCTATACCTTCCGTGATATAAGGATATATCTCCTTCTCATCGAATTCTCCTGTTTCGTGGTATTTCTTGAATACGGAGCCATAGGTATCTACACCCCATATCTTGATATTTGGATTTTGTTCCTTGAGATACTTTCCAGTACCAGATATGGTACCACCAGTACCGACACCTACGATCATGTGAGTGATCTTGCCGTTTGTCTGCTCCCATATCTCAGGGCCGGTAGATTCATAGTGAGCCTGTCTATTAGAAAGGTTGTCATATTGATTACACCAGTAGCTATTAGGTATATCTTGGCTTAGCTTTTCAGCGACACTATAGTAACTTCTTGGATCATCCGGTCTCACGTCGGTAGGGCATACGATGACTTCAGCGCCAACAGCCTTAAGGATGTCCATCTTCTCTTTTGACTGCTTATCACTTGTCGTAAATATGCATTTGTATCCTTTAACCGCAGCAGCGAGTGCTATACCCATTCCAGTATTTCCAGAAGTACACTCGATAAATGTTCCACCAGGAAGGATTTTTCCTTCTGCTTCAGCAACCTCAACCATCTTAAGCGCCATGCGGTCTTTGATGCTATGGCCAGGGTTGTAAGTCTCAACCTTGCCTAACACAAGTGCCGGTATATCGCCGATTACTTTATTTAATTTGATGAGCGGCGTGTTGCCTATCGTCTCGAGGACGTTATTCTTAATATCCATTATTCTACGTATGTGATCTCAACTAAAAATCTTCTATCTAACGCTCCTAAAGCTGTAGCAACGGACGGCGAAATTACAACACTTATGTCATCGGAATACGACTCATTTGGTAATTCACTGACAACCTTTGCATCGACCTTCCGCTTAAGCATAGGATTATAAAGAGATATCTTAGAATTAACCTTGGCATGTCGGTGCATCACTATTAGTTCTTTACTTTCATATGCAGCCTTTTGCCAGAACGCTATGCCTTTTTCTTTTACTACAGTTGCGGGTGTGTAGCCTTTACTCATTTCTGGAATATTGGCAACGTATTCTTCTATACCTCCATGCTTTATGCTGGCTACTGAGTATAGAGAGTTTATCGTAGGAATACTATTAATAAATATTGACGCTTTCCTCGAAATGCTTTGGGCTAAAGAAGGCATATTGGCTTGAGTTCCTTGTTCCCTTGTTTGAATATCTTCTCTTTTTTGGTATGGCCAATTGACCCATCCAATCAGTAGTTTTTCCTCTAATGCCAGTGAAGGATCGGCTTTAGCATTAAGATGCATCAGCTCATCCGATGATGTCCCAATACTTTTAGATATGCGATACAGGTTATCACCAGGCTTAGTGGTGTAATACAACCTCATTGGCTTCTCAAGGCCTGCTTGAGTATTTGATATTTTGGCCGTTTGAAGTGGAAGAATCAGTAATTCATTGATAGACAGTTCTTTAGTACCTTTCTTGTTCACTTTAATGATCTCGTCAACAGTGGATCCAGAAGCTGATGATAGTCCGTAAAGCGTGTAGCCGGGAGCTACGGTTGCTTCTATATAGAGTGTATTTGAACCTCCTATTATTAACTCGATGTATTGCTGGGCGATGATGACATTGCTCGCTATGACTAAATTAATCGTAAGTAATATCCATTTCATGATGTATCTCATTGATAATGAGGTATAAAGGTATTAAATTAAATCGTAATATGTAATATTTGAAGTATGCTTTTAGCATGGGCTTCAGATCGCTGTATATTTGCTTCTGACCTTATTTTGAAGAGCAGATTTGACCTATGAATGATATAAAGCAAAGAGTAGCCATATTTATCCCAGCCAGATATGCATCTCAGCGATTTGATGGTAAGCTGCTTGAGCTCATAGGTGAGCGGACGATCTTACATCACGTCTATAATCGTGTCATCCAAAGTACGCTGGCTTCCAGTGTTACTATTGTCGTAGATGACAATCGGTTAGAGCAAGAAGCTAAATATATTGAGGCTGCTACAATCATGAGTGAAGGTGTGTTCAGATGTGGTAGTGACAGATGCATGGCGGCCTATCAAGACATGGCGAAAGATGATATCTTGATCAATGTTCAAGCGGATCAACCCTTTATAGACCCAAAGATTATCGATCAACTCATATCCACTATGATATCAGATACCTCTATCGAGATCGCCTCCCTAAGAACAAAAAATAAAAGCAGAGCCAAAGGAAAGCAAGTAGTGAAAGTGAGTATTGATGATAAGGACGATGCGGTTGATTTTTACAGAGTGCTCCCACTTGATCCTGATGTACAAAAGCAAGATCTATATAGGCACATCGGAGTGTATGGATTTAGAAAGTCTGCTGTAGATCAAATTAGAAAATTAGATATCTCTAAAAGAGAAGAAGAGCTTAGTCTTGAACAACTGAGATGGTTGGACCACGGTATGAAAATCAGAATGGTCGGAGTAGATTATAATCCACTCAGTGTCGATCAACCTGAAGATCTCAAAAGCATAATAGATCAATATGAAGGTTAAAGAAGCTGCAGGCAATGCTATACTTCAATTGTCATCGATTTATTCTAATCGTGAGGCGTCGCAGATTATAGCTATACTTTTCGAAGACCTCTTTGAGGTGTCTAATATAGAATCTGAACGTGAATTTGAGTATGAGAAAGAGTTGGTTTCCGCATTGCAACGATTATTGAATTTAGAACCTATTCAATATGTTACGGGTATTGCAGATTTTTTCGGCCTCAAATTTAAGGTGAATCAGCATACGCTCATTCCAAGACCGGAAACAGAAGAACTTGTTGCATGGATTTTATCAGATCTGAAGCAAAGTAAAAAGCAATTAGATCTTGTCGATGTGGGCTTAGGTAGCGGTTGTATAGCACTCACATTGGCTAAAAAGCATAGGTTTCTAAGGGTGTTTGGCATAGAATATAGTCTTGATGCGCTCAATGTAGCACGGATCAACAGTAGGCTACTGCAAGCTCCAATGACTTTTTATTGTGATGACATTCTGGATGATTCTTCATGGGATGCTTATGGACGTTTCGATGTGATTGTT
>CALHUZ010000286.1 GCA_938039305.1 uncultured Saprospiraceae bacterium | reverse complement strand
AATCAGCGCCCTTACAAGGATAAAACCTCGTTGTGTAGGAGAAGTGATCTGTTCTGATGTTACACCATCCAAAGTCTCCTGAGTAATGACCACATCAAGTCGACTAGAATTGTACTGTTGATCATTCTTGATATAGAAGTTAACAGTATTGGGCTGGTATATCGCAACTGACCAATATGTGCTATCAGGCATATCTCCTGTTAATCTTAAAGGCCCTTCGTTTAAATCAAAAAAAGCACTGCCATAACTAAAGTCTGGATTAGGTTTCACAACTAGTCTCGCGCCTTCATCTGGTGCGAGGATAATAGAAAATTCATTAATATTCTCACCTCGCAAAGCAGTTACCTTATCATGAAATCGATGGTAGACATAATTAGGAAAATAATGAAGAGTGATATAGTATGAAGCACAAACCACTGCACTTAAAAAAATTATAATTACAACAGCTTTCTTCATCTGATTTTTCTAATTGTAGGAAGCGGTGTAGTTGTAAGATTTTGATACACCTCAGGTGAGGGCTGATACAATCGCAGTGTGATTGCCAATTGATCATTATCTCCTGAAGGCAGCCAATTGCCTTCTTTAGCATCTTTGCTGATGCTCATTTTATAAGTCTTTTGTGCGATGCCGCTGAACTCAGGATTAGATCTATCTGGAGGGATAAAACTCATTGTCTCCTGATTGAATCCGTAGATCTTGCCTTCGTTCGGAATCAGGAAATCATCGGAGCCGTACAGTGTATAGCTCCAATATCTCGATTCAGGGACTACTCCTTCTACGACATAGTCATGATCTGAAGAAAGTGCTTGTCCATCGCTATCTGTCATAGCAGTAAAATATAGCACTTCCGTCTCTCGAAGCGCAAACAAACCAACTTTAGCAATCAGGGCTCTTTGCTTCGCGTCTTTTAAATCCATCACTGGATTAACTTTCCATGAACCATTGCTATCCATAAAATCAGCACCTTGACCTGCATTCTTCACTCCATACAATGCTGCACCTACACCCATAATGATAGCAGCCAGACTCATCAATACAACAAGCCAAAATTTCTTCATCTACTACGCTTAAACATGAATAATTGGTACTTCGACGATCTCAATGTATGCTTCCAAAAATAGATTGTAGACTCGTTAAACTGATACACTCCACATAAGTAGCGAATTCCTTAAAAATGAAGCGTTTATATATTGGCATAACTAGTAATTGAGCTGCCAAAATCGTATATTTGCACCTCATTTTGAAATAGATATATGGCTAAGCAGAATACTGACTATAATGCTAATGAAATAACAGCCCTCGAAGGACTTGAAGCGGTGCGCAAAAGACCAGGGATGTACATCGGAAGTACAGATACAAAGGGCTTACATCACCTTGTATGGGAAGTTATAGACAACTCCATTGATGAGCACCTCGCAGGTCATTGCTCCACTATTGATACAATTATCCATACTGACAACTCTGTTAGCGTAACTGATGACGGTAGGGGTATTCCAGTGGATATGCACGAGAAGTTGCAAAAGTCAGCCCTCGAAGTGGTTATGACTGTACTTCACGCAGGTGGAAAGTTTGACAAAAACTCCTACAAAGTATCTGGTGGTCTTCACGGTGTTGGTGTATCATGTGTGAACGCACTGTCATCACATTTGCGAGCGGAAGTGAAGCGTAACGGCAAACTTTATATGCAGGAATATTCTGATGGTAAGCCAATATCAGGAGTTAAAGAAATAGGAACAAGTGAGGCTACAGGTACGACTATCAAGTTCACCCCTGATTCGGAAATATTTGAGGAAACTGAATACAAATTCTCAGTACTTGCTACAAGGCTTAAAGAATTATCCTACTTAAACAAAGGATTAAAGCTCTCTCTAACAGACATGAGAGATCTTGATGACAAAGGAGAACCAAAAAGAGAAGACTTCTTTTCTGAAGGTGGGCTACTCGAATATGTAAGGTTTCTGGATGAAGCAAGAACACCAATCCTTAACAATCCAATCTACGTAACAGGTAAGGAGGATCATGTAGAAATAGAGGTAGCCATGCAGTATAATACTGGCTACAAAGAAAATATATACTCTTTCGTAAATAACATCAACACTAGAGAAGGAGGTTCTCACGTAAATGGTTTTAGAAGAGCAGTCAATCGTGTTTTTACTCAATATGGTAAGGACAGTGGCATGTTCAACAAATTGAAATTTGCCATATCAGGAGAAGACTTTAGAGAAGGCCTAACGGCTGTTGTATCTGTGAAGGTTCCTGAACCTCAGTTCAAAGGTCAGACAAAAGGAGAATTAGGAAATAGTGAAGTCACAGGTATTGTATCTAGAGCTGTAGGAGATGTACTGAAGTACTATCTCGAAGAAAACCCAAAGCTCGCAAAGGTGATCATCGATAAAGTGATCCTTGCAGCTACAGCAAGACATGCTGCACGAAAGGCCAGAGAGATGGTCCAGCGTAAGAACATCCTTACGGGTGGCGGTCTTCCTGGAAAATTATCTGATTGTAGTTCTCGAAATCCTGATGAGTGTGAGATATTCTTAGTTGAGGGAGATAGTGCGGGAGGAACTGCTAAGCAAGGTCGTAACAGAGAGTATCAAGCGATACTTCCATTGAGAGGAAAAATACTCAATGTTGAGAAGGCGATGGAATATAAGATCTACGAAAATGAGGAGATCAAAAATATGTTTACCGCTTTAGGTGTAAAAATCGAAGAAAAAGACGGTGAGCGTATACTCAACACAGAAAAGTTAAGATATAGCAAAGTAATCATCATGTGTGATGCCGATGTAGATGGCAGTCACATCGTGACATTGATACTTACTTTCTTCTTTAGATATATGTATCCACTTATTACAAACGGAAACATCTATGTAGCAGCACCGCCTCTTTATCGAGTAGGTAAAGGAAAGCAGTTTATGTATTGCTGGAATGAAGAAGAACGTCAGACAGCCATCAACACTTATAGTGACGGAGACGAATCTAAAGTAAAAATCCAACGCTATAAGGGTCTTGGTGAGATGAATGCTGGTCAGCTTTGGGAGACAACTATGGACCCTGACTCACGGATGCTGAGACAAGTAGGTATCGAAGATGCGATAGAATCCGACAGAGTATTCACAATGCTCATGGGTGATGAAGTCCCTCCACGTAGAAAATTCATCGAGGAGAATGCAACGTATGCAAATGTTGATGTATAGATAATTAGAGCTGAATTAGTCTTTATCTTCCTCGTCTTCTTGGTTTAATTTTATAACCCTAATCAGTTCGATTTTGGTGTCACTCAGTTTTACAATTACAAACTGGTAGCCATCCATTTCTATGGTATCACCTTCGTTCTCAGGTATCTTCCCTGAGGTCATTACGATGTATCCAGATAGCGTATGATATTCTCCTTCTGGTAGGTTAAGTTCTGGATAAGACTCATTAAGGTGATCTATCTCAAGTCGCCCTGAGAAAAGGTATTCTCCTTCTCCGATGACGGTCTCTATAAACCCTTCATCATCATGCTCATCTTCTATCTCACCAAATATCTCTTCTAATATATCTTCCAAAGTAATGATACCTGCTATGCCTCCAAACTCATCAACTACACAGGCTATATTGGTATTTTGATTTATAAAAGCCAGCATAAGGTCTCTGGCATTCATAGCTTCTGGCACAAACGGAATCCCAATGATCAATTTATTAAAAGACTTAGGCTGATCAAGAAGTTGCTGATGATGTATGTAGCCTACTATATTTTCAATATCTCCATCACTAATTAGAATTCTCGATACCCTTGTTTCTTTGAAAAGCTTTATAAGCTCTTCTGTATTCTCACTCTTATCTATATGTATAATCTCAGGTCTTGGGACAAGACAATCACGCACCTTTAGCTGATTCAGATTGAGGGCATTTGTAAAAATTTCTTTGTCTATATCCTTGTTGAAATCACCAACGGTCTCCTCTATATAATGATGAAGATCAGTCCTACTAAGCGCTTCGGTTAGACTCTTATCTGGCGAATTAATGAAGAGCTTCATGATCTGATGTGTAACACCGAGCATGATCCAAGTGGGCGCTTTCAGCAAATATTTGAAAAACTGCAGTGGATACGCAAATGCAAACAACGACTCGTTGGCAAAAAGCCTAAATATAGTCTTCGGTAAATACTCTCCAAAAGCTAAAACAATAAGCGTAATGATGATCGTACTAGTAAACATGAATCCATACCCATCTGGTGACATCCATGAGCTAAAAGCTGGTCTTAAGAGCTGCGTCATCAAGGTGGTCAATATCACCAGAGCAATGTTGTTACCCACGAGCATTGTACCTAGAAAATCGTCTGGCTTATCAAAGAACCTACCTAAAATATTGCCTCTCTTTGAGCCATCCTCTCTCTTGATCTCAATACCCAGCTTATTAGCTGATACAAAGGCAATCTCAGAGCCTGAGAAAAAAGCCGAAAGTGCTAAGAAGAGCAGGATCAAAAATATGAGTCCAACCATAAATGTGTCTATTCAGAAGTTTTACGCTGTAAATATACGCTTACTGGACTACTTCATAGTCTTTCAGTTACTGAGCAGTAAGATCCTCATATCTTCTTTTGCCACTGAGTTGCTTGATGCTGAACTGGGAGAAGTCGTCGATCGCCTCAAAGCCAAAGCCATAAAAAGTATCCTTTGAACTTGCTTTGATCAAGCGAATAAATTTTTCCGTTCTCAAAGTGCTTTCCAGTTCATTCCAGATTATACCACTGGTGTAAAGTTCGTCGCCACTAGCATTGACCATCACAACACTATCCTTTAAAATCATAAGTCCTTCGACATTGATACGACTCGCTGAACTAGCAACCATAGAAGACAAGATACTGCCATCTTTATTGTAAAATTCTATATCTAAACCTTCTGGATAATTTTCAATTAACTTTTCTTCTTCCAGATAAGACTCTCTTCTGGGCGATACAATCCTAAATTGGGTTATGGCACTATCTGAATAAAATAACTCTATATCTGTAGCAATCTCTTTTTTCGTATCTATTGGTGCCTGCAGTATAGAATCGTCTTTAGATTCGCAACCCATAATTAGAAAAACACAAAAGATATTGATGGCAAGTTTCAAATTCATCGCGTTAATCTATGACTGTTAAATCACCAGAAAGAGTAAGTACTTCGCCATCGACAAATCGTACTTTAGCCAGCCAAATGAAAAGACCTGGATTCACTTTTTTTCCACTGCGCTGGCTTACGCCACCCCAACCAATAAATGATTCATCTCTTATATTTATGTTCTGAGCATTATAAACTTGTCCACCCCACCTGTCATAAATAGTAAGCTCTTCAAGAAGTTCAGCAGAAACTGAACTGAAGATTCTAAAAAACCCATTTGCAGTATTCGAAGGAGTAAGTGAAATTATATTGGGTGCATAAATCGGCTTATCATTTGTCGTTAAGATTGTAATATCTCTTGACTGCATACATCCGTCCTGATCAGTCACCGTCAATGTATAAACTGTTGTTCCAGGAGGAATGGTTTCTGGGTTTGCACAATCCGTACAGCTCAAGCCATCTGGTGGTGACCACATATAAATCAGATCACGATCCATCGGAAGAAAGTCAGAGAATATCTGAGTACTCGTGCCAAGATCAACTGTGTCTCGAGGCCCTGTCAAAGTCAACTCTATTTCAGCTGGTTGATCAACAATGACTGTTGTAGCCCCCTCACATCCTTTCATATCTAATACCTGGATAGTATAAGAGCCAGCATCAAGTTGGGCAAAAGATTCATCGGGAGTAAGACTACCTCCATCAATACCATATAGAAAGTCAGGACTACCGTTTGTCAATAGTGTTCTAATCATACCATCAGCGGATTCAAAACAAGAAAGGTCTTGTACTTCTGGTTCGATCACTAAAGGATCAAGATCATTACAACATGCATCAACCGTTAGATCCAATGTTTTTGTAACTCTACAACCACGAGCTGTCTCTACTGTCAGCACTGCTACCTTAGGACCAAAGGATTCGTATATCACATCATGAGGTCCTTGCCCTATCGCTTGTGGTGGTGAAGCACCTTCTCCAAAACGCCAGTTCAAGCTGACAATATCATCCGTTGTTGAAGTTGAAAGATTTTCGAAAGTAATAGTTTTATCACACTCAAAATCATCGACTGTGCTAAATTCAAAATCTGGTTCTGGACCTAAGAATTCTCCTGTTCCACCAAAGTCAATTGTAAAACCAAATCCACTTTCAGAGAAGTTATTTACTAATAGTCCATAGCTTTCTCCAGCTATCATATTAAGTGGAGCCAGGAAATTATTATCTCCAGGACTACATCCTCTAAATTCCACCAAATCCGTATCTCCGGCCATGAGTCCTGTTGGCCCAAAACATGGTAAATTAGCATTTCCAGCACCCAGTGATTCTCCTGAGGCCATACACAAAACTACCTCCTTGTTATCGCAATCATTTAACCCTCCAGGGAATCGATAAACAGCAAAGTCAAGATCTTCTTCAGGATCATCATTACTCGGTGTAAGTGTAAATGTGAGTGAACCTGTTGTTCTGGCCGTCCACTTATACCATACAGAACCTGTCTCACTTGGAGACGGATCTGTTGGCTCCCAAAGGCAACTTCCTTCTCCTTCAGTATTGTCAAGGCCTCCATTATCTAATTTCTCAACGACGAACAATGACTTATCACACAAGACTACACCGGTAGTGCAGTCTTGCTGTGGTTCTGGAATTGGTGCAAACTGCCTTAAACAAAGTTGAAATGTTCCTTCAAAATCCCTGACATTCGCAACTCTTATATAATGTGTACGCCCTATGATTAGGCTGTTGTATACACGTTCAAATAAGTTTTCAGCACTACTTACTCGACAACTGAGCTCATTAAGATTACTACACCTCCCTTCGTACAGAGTAACAGAGAAGTTATTAAGTGTAAAATCATTGCTTGAAGCCGAACCAAAGAACCGAAGTAAAAGTCCTTCTTCGCGAGGCGTGAAAGAATACCAAACATCATTGCCCGCTTCATTTTCCAACCAGCACGAAGAGTTGTCATCAGCAGAAGCTGTCGCTCTAACCGTAGTAAAGTTTGAAGAGCAAAAGTCCGCCAAGTCAGTGATAGGAAGCGCTGAGAAACACTCATCGTTGCTCGGCTGCGCATAACTCACAGTACTTAAGCACAAAAACAGGATCAAAAGGACCATCCAGCATTTACTCAGCCGAAATCCTAAAAAACTGATATTATATACTCTACCCATAAAACCATTTAACCTCTATTACGCCGCTAACTTAAGAAGTAACGGGCAAGAACGATTTTTTCTTCATATCACTTTGTTAAAATTTGCCTTCTATCTTTACGATATGCTTTATTTAGTCCCTACGCCCATTGGAAACCTCGGAGATATGACACCAAGAGGTATTGAAGTATTGCAAGCAGTCTCATTGATACTAGCAGAAGACACCAGAACGTCAGGCAAACTGCTCAAACATTGCGAGATATCTACCAAAATGTCATCCTTCCATGCTCACAACGAGCATTCGATGACGCCGAGAGTTATTGAGATGCTTCTTGAGGGAACAGATATAGCTCTGATCACTGATGCTGGCACTCCTGCTATATCAGATCCAGGATTCCTACTTGTCCGTGCTTGCCATGAACATGAAAGTGACATCAAGATAACATGCCTACCTGGAGCCAATGCCATCACTCCAGCCTTAGCTATGTCTGGCATTCCATGTGATCGGTTCTTTTTTGAAGGTTTCTTGCCTCACAAAAAGGGAAGACAGACCAGATGGAAGTTTCTAAGTGAAGTCAGTTGTACAATTGTATTATATGAATCAACACATCGCATCATCAAACTCATCAAAGAGTCAATCGTACATCTTGGACCTGATAGACAAGTTGCTGTAATCAAAGAAATCAGTAAGCTTCATGAAACCATATTCAGAGGCACTAATTCTGAAGTTCTTGAAAAACTCGAGTCCGGAAATACAAAGGGAGAATTTGTAGTTGTGATTGGGGATATGACACTAAACAAATTGGAAGGATAAAATTAAAGTAATATTTAAAACCATATATTAAAATTAGAAAAACAGAGCATGCATATCATAACACAGATCTTCATCGGATTCATCGCATTCTTGCACTTATACATACTCTGGTTTGAGATGTTCGCATGGACATCAAGAGGACCCAAAATATTTAAGTCTTTTCCAAAGGATCTATTCGAACCAACAAAATCAATGGCTGCTAACCAAGGTCTATACAATGGATTTTTGTCAGCAGGTTTGGTTTGGTCATTACTGATTAATACTACGCCTTGGAATATTTATATCGCTATCTTCTTTTTAAGTTGTGTCATTGTCGCTGGTATATTCGGGGCTGTGACGGCGAGTAAAAAGATCTTATATGTTCAGGCCGTGCCTGCTATAATTGCTTTAGTCTTATTACACTTGTTATAATATGCAATCAAGAACAAAAAAAGCAGTGATGTTTGGTGCAGCACTGGCGATCGGGTTCGCTCTATTTGATTTAATTACTTTAGGAACTGTCGATCCAGTAAGGGCCATTGGATGTGGTATAATCGGTGGTGCGCTGTATGGCCTTATGTTAAAATTTCAGGGAAGGTAGGAGTCCTAAATTTCTAAATTAAAAGATTCAGATCTATTATAGTTGGAGGCTTAACATAGAATGGGATTTGTGGCCTGTCATATCAATAAGCTCTTGAATGACATCACACCAACATCTCAAAGAGCAAAGGACTCTTATTCAAATGCTGAAAGTCAATCCCAGAAGCTGTCATCCGCTCAGTTAACGATTGGAAATCAGAAGGGTTTTTCAATTCTATTCCAACTAGTGCAGGCCCACTATCTCGGTTGGTCTTTTTAGTATATTCAAATCTTGCAATGTCATCATCTGGCCCTAAGAGATCCAAGAATTCTCTAAGCGCTCCTGCTCTTTGTGGAAACCTCACTATGAAGTAATGCTTCTTGCCTTCATACATCATCGCACGCTCCTTAATCTCTTCCATTCGCGTGATGTCGTTGTTCCCTCCACTAAGGACGCAGACGACATTCTTACCTCTTATATCTTCTACTAACTCATCAAGCGCTGCAATTGTACTAGCGCAAGCTGGTTCTACAACTATAGCCTCTTCATTATATAGCGTGAGTATAGTCGCACACATCTTGCCTTCTGAAACTTTAATATGTCTATCTACTGTCTCTTGACAAATACTCAGCGGAATCTCGCCAACACTCTTAGTAGCGATACCATCTGCAAAGCCATTTATTTGATCAAGAACTACAACTTTTCCCGCATCCATTGCCGCCTTTAGCGAAGGTGCTCCGGAAGCTTCCACAGCTATGATCTTAGTATGAGGACTCAACACTTTAAAGTAACTCGACATACCTGCTATGAGTCCTCCACCGCCGACTGAAACGATTAAGTAATCTATCGGCACTTTGGCATCTTCAAGTACTTCGATAGCCGTCGTCCCTTGTCCTGCTATCACATCTGAATCATCGAATGGATGAATTATCATCATACCTTGCGCTTCTGCAAATGTCTTAGCTGTCGCTTTACTATCATCAAAGGTATCGCCTATAAACCTGATATCAACTTTGCCTTCTCCAAAATGATTTACCCTATCGATCTTTTGCTTTGGCGTAGTCGTTGGCATAAAGATGATCCCTCTAATATCTAATTTGGCGCAAGCCATAGCTACTCCTTGAGCATGATTCCCGGCACTTGCACATACAACTCCTTTACTTCTTTGATCTTCTGTCAATAAGGACATCTTATAGTAAGCCCCTCTAATCTTAAAGGAGCGCACCACTTGTAGATCTTCTCTCTTTAGAAAGACGTTAGCACCATATTTTCGAGACAAGTTTGCATTGTGCATCAAGGGAGTATGAACGATTATATCCTTAAGGATCAATCGTGCTTCCTGAATCTTTCTAACTGGGATCAATGATGTAGGTATCGCTATACTCATCTGAAAATTTAAATGATGAAGTAAAGGTCTATATTAATTAAGACTTTCAATCACGTTTTGAGGTATTCACAAATTGAAACTGCATATGCATGATAGCGCCTTTTCTTAAGTATATTGCCATTCCATAATACAGAGATTCATGAAAAGGAGATCAGCAATAAGGAACATCTCGGCTATTGCTGCTGGGATAGCATTATTCCCTGGATGTAGCGATGGGCTTAAATTGAGCTACGAGGATGGTAGAGAGTTGACATTTGATGACAATCAACAGGTTTGGATAGAAGCTATCTCAGAAGCCATACTGCCAAAGAAAGATCTCACCCTTACAACTTTTGAATCATTCCCAGAATTCGTGACGAAGATGATTAGCTTTTCTAAATCATCTGAAGATCAAACACGCTTTGTGAATGGATATAATAAATGTACAGAAGACATTAAGACCATCTATAAAACTGCTGCAGACCAAGTCACACCAGAACAGATAGTATCTTACTTTGAAGATCAACTAAAAGAGGATGTAATTGCTGCTGAAAAATTAGACGAGGACATTATCATAGATAACACTGAAAAAAAGATGTTCTGCAAGAATCTAAGAGAGCTTGCTATCAAACACTTGACGACTTCCAAAGAATATCAAGAACAAATTAAGGAGTACAAACTCGTACCAGGTTCAGGCACATTTAATGCTTGTGTAGAAGTTTAAACAGTAAAAATGCAAAAATCTAATACTTACGATGCGATTGTAATCGGCGCAGGAATGAGCGGTGGTTGGTCAGCCAAAGAACTTTGTGAAAGAGGCCTTAAGACTCTTCAAATTGAGAGAGGTAAAGATGTCAAACATATAAAAGATTATCCAACAACTAATCTCAATCCATGGGAGTTTAAACATCGTGGAGATATCTCAAAAGAAGTACAAGATGCTAATCCATCTATCTCAAGATGTTATGCATTCAAAGAAGACAATCAACACTTTTTTGTCAAGGATACGGAGCATCCATATATTCAAGATGAGCCATTTGATTGGATCAGAGGATATCAAGTAGGTGGTAAGTCTTTGATGTGGGCGCGGCAGACTCAGCGCTGGAGTGACTTCGACTTTCAAGGACCAGAAAGAGATGGATTTGCTGTGGACTGGCCGATTAGGTATAAAGACCTCGATACATGGTATAGTTATGTTGAAAAATTTGCGGGTATATCTGGCAATAGAGATGGTGTAGATACTGTACCAGACGGTGAGTTCCTGCCGGCTTGGGAATTAAATTGTGTCGAAAAATATTTCCAATCGTCAGTTAAGAAAAACTTTGAAAATCGTCATGTAATTTATGGACGATGTGCTCATGTCACGGAGCAACAAGAAATTCATAAGCAACAAGGAAGAGGACAATGTCAGAATAGAACGGAATGCGAAAGAGGCTGTCCTTTTGGTGGCTACTTTAATGCTAATTCTACTACGATACCTTGGGCAGCGAAAACCGGCAACTTGACACTACGCCCGGACGCTGTAGTTCACTCAATCATATATGATGACAAGCAGAATAAAGCCACGGGTATCAGAGTCATAGATGCACATACACTTGAAACAACAGAGTACTTCGCAAAGATTATATTTATCAATGCAGGGGCTATCAATACTAATCTCGTCTTGCTCAACTCCAAGTCTGAAAGATATCCCGATGGACTTGGAAACGATAGTGGCACTCTTGGTAAATATGTAGCATTTCATAATTATAGAGCGAGGATCAGCGCCACTTGTGAAGACTTCTCTGATCGAAAGACAACTGGGAAAAGACCTACAAGTGCATATATCCCAAGATTTAGAAATGTCTACAAGCAAGAGACAGAATTTCTAAGAGGTTATGCTGCCGGTTTTAGCGCCAATCGATGGGGTGGCCGCAGTAATGAAGGGATCGGGAAAGAACTCAGAGATAATCTATTTGCGGAAGCGAAGTTAGGGCCTTGGCGAGTTGGTTCTCATATGATGGGAGAAACCATACCTAAGGAATCCAATTATGTTTCCTTGGATAAAGAAAAGGTAGATAAGTGGGGAATGCCATTGCTACACATATCTGTGAAGTATGATGACAACGACGAGAAGATGATCAAAGACTTCCATGAGCAATTGACTGACATGTACGAGCGGGCAGGATTTGTAGATATACAATTAAGTGATGATCATCGTGTACCAGGTTTAGACATACATGAAATGGGTGGTGTAAGAATGGGGAGAGACCCCAAAACATCTGTGCTCAATGAATGGCATCAGATACACTCTTGCAAGAATGTCTTTATTACTGACGGAGCTTGCATGACTTCTACTTCAACTCAAAATCCATCACTCACTTATATGGCCATGTCAGCAAGAGCTGCACATTATGCAGCAGATGCCTTAGACAAAGGTCTACTTATGTAGCCTTTTATGAACACACTTGTTACTGCATCATCGTTATTACATCAGACAAGACGAACTTACTTTACTCTGATGACCAACTTCTTCAGATCCCTCCTCCTTACATTAGCCATAGCTATGGGTATGAGTCTATCAGCTAATGGGCAAGTCATAGGTATAGACCTCTTAGACGAAGACAGAGAAGTTGAAGTGCCTTTTGAATTAGAGCAAGGCTTCATCATAGTTAAGGTATGGCTCAATGGTATCATTCCATTAAGGATGATTTTTGACACAGGCGCCGAAAACACTATCCTGTTTGACAAAGAGATAGCCCAGATCTTAGGAATCGAATTCGAACGCAAAATTCCTATCATGGGTTCAGATCTCGATTCAGTTCTGATCGCTAACATAGCTCGAAATGTTAGTACCAATATGGAAGGCTGCCAAGCAGTGACCAGAGATATCATCGTACTTGACGATAACAATCTTCTGATAGAAGAAAAACTTGGGACACAGATCAATGGCATAGTTGGAGGTAGTTATTTCGCAAACCTTGTGGTGAACATCAACTACAGGAAAAGAAAGATAACATTCACTCATCCAGCTGAATTCAATGGGCCACCAAAATATTATCAGTCTTACCCAATAGACGTCATAAGTGGAAAGCCGTATTTATCAGGAGATGTAGGAATCAGTAGTAATAAACTCAGCAAACTAAACCTGCTACTTGACACTGGGGCAGCACTTCCATTTTTGATTCATACAAATACAGATACAAGTTTAGCCTTACCTGAACGAGTTATGGTCGGAAGCGTAGGGTTTGGTCTATCCGGTGCCATATTTGGCTTTAGAGGAAAATGCAAGCGATTAGAACTTGGAGAGATTTACTTTAATGAGATAGTCACCAGCTTTCAAGACTTAAACTTCGAAGAAGGTACTATACCAACTAACATAATAAGGAATGGGATAATAGGTAACTCCTTGCTTTCTAGATTCTCAGTGATTATCAACTACACTACTTCGACCCTCCATCTAAAGCCATATAGGAAGAAGTACAACAAAGACTTCTCTTTTGATAAAAGCGGTATCACATTATTTGCCGTTGGCCCTGATTTAAATCAATATTATGTCGTGGCTGTCATCGACGGTTCTCCAGCTTCGGAGGCAGGGGTAATGCCTGGAGATTTAATTATCAAGATGGGTCGCAAGAAAGCGAAAAAGCTATCGCTCAATCGAATAACAGATAAACTGTCGAGAAAAGAAGGAAAGTCAATCAAACTTACCGTCTTAAGGGAAAATGAAGAAATTAAGATCGCCTTTAAGCTGAAAGAGTGGTTCAACGATGTACCCTCCGCTAAAGGCTAATGGTTCTTCCCATTCGACTGTCTTGAAGATTTTGATTTTTGATTAATAAGAGTATCTTTGCAGCCCATTTTAAGAATAGCTAATTTATACTCATGTTTGCAATAGTTACCATTGCTGGTCAGCAGTTTAAGATAGAAGAAGGACAAGAATTGTTTGTACACAACCTCGGAGAGGATGAAGGTGCAAAGGTGTCATTTGATGATGTACTTCTTGTAGGTAGCGATAAAGCAACCACAATTGGCACACCTACAATCTCAAGTGCTTCCGTAAGTGCTACGGTTTTAGGTCAGCAGAAAGGAGACAAAGTCGTTCTTTTCAAGAAGAAGAGACGTAAAGGCTACGCTGTCAAGAATGGACATAGACAGCTATTCACTAAGATTAAGATAGACTCAATAAAGGCTTAACCCATGGCTCATAAGAAAGGTGTAGGTAGTACAGACAACGGACGTGACAGTAATAGTAAACGTCTTGGAGTAAAATTATTCGGTGGCGAGCACGCTATCCCTGGTAATATCATCGTACGTCAGAGAGGAACAAAGTATCATCCTGGCATCAATGTAGGCATGGGTAGAGATCATACGCTACATGCTCTTGTAGAAGGCAAAGTAAGCTTTCAGAAGAAGCGTAATAACCGTACTTACGTAAATATTCTTTCAGAAGGAGCTGTCGTTGCGAAAGCACCAAAGAAAGCAAAGGCCGCTGCGCCAGCAGCTAAACCAGCGCAAGCTGCACCTGCGAAGGCTGCTGCAACAACAAGTGCTGCTTCTGACAACTTAACTAAGATAGAAGGTATCGGACCAAAGGTCAATGAACTTCTTCAGGCTGCGGGAGTAACTACTTTTGCTGCACTTGCAGGAGCTTCATTTGAGCAATTGAAAGGAATACTTGCTGACGCTGGTTCAAGATACCAGATGATGGATCCTACTACTTGGCCTCAACAATCTCAACTTGCTACAGATGGCAAATGGGATGAGCTTCAAGTACTACAGGACAAGCTTGATGGTGGTCGCATAGTAGATGAGTCGGAGTAATCCACCATTTATAGTTTAGATCCGTACAATTTCATATTTTTTTAGAGGTATACCACTGAGCCTATACTCCTAGTAATATTTATTAGGATAGGGATGATAGATAGCTATATCAGTTTAATCTGGTCTTTAGGTATCCATCCAGTATCCTTATCCCTGAGTAGTACTTTATACCACTCGCCTATTTCGTCTATTAGAAATACTTTATTTCCAGGACCTATCGAGACAATGAGTTCACTCCTATCATCCGGTGCTTCATAGATACCGTGCTCTGACATAGCAATACCACTTACTTGGCCTTTCTCTTCATACTTTCTCGCGGATGCAAAAAGCACAGACAATAGCATTAAGAATGCAGTAAGACCGATCAATATTCCAGCCCACTTATTACTCAAATGTTCACCTGATTTGAAAAGGCGTAGGTAAATAAGTCCCAGTAACAAAGCACCACAAAGTAACTGAATGACGCTCCAGCTTGTTGAGCTAAAAAGACGTGACACATTCCTATAGTAGCGCGATAGCACAAAATCAGGTATCTCAGTAATCTGAATACTCAATTCATTTCTGATAAGATCCAGTGCATCGGAGATATCCTTATCACGTGGTTTGAGCTTCAGCGCTTTCTCGTAGTAAAGAACGGCATGAGCTAAGTCAGCTTCTTGATAATAAGAATACCCCAATTGCGCATACAATTCTGGCGAATGATTCCCACCTTCAAGTATCGCAAGCAACTCAGGTATCGCTTGCACTGTAGTTTCAGGTTGGCTTTCTTTTGGGATTTCATTTTGCCCACATACCTCAAAAATAGAAGCGAGCAGAATTAGTGATATAAAAACTGTCCTCAATTCTTTCTCTTTATAATTGTTGCATAAAATATATCATCCTCCGGCTTCTCGTCTATTCTCCAGACAAACCCATCCAAAAAGTATGACTCAACATCCATCCCCACACTATAAGGATACATATTAGACTCTGGCTGACCACTCTTATCTATTTTCTCAATTTCATCATCCTTGAAATAGAAGATCATGCTATTACTTTTTGTCAAGTTGATCCCTTGATAACTGCCATTTTCTTCCATCATAAAGAACAATTCTGCATTACCAAGCACTTCTGATTTGGTCAACTTTTTATCGAGTACAAAATTATCAATTTTTAGACCTTTTATCTGATTGTACATTCCGCTCGAATCCGGTGATACAATCATCGCGTCATCGATCAATGTGATCCTATACACTTCATTATTTTTCAAATAAACTTTAATAGTATCACCAGTCAGTTGGGTATCTCCAGACCAGATGATGGGACTATTTGTAAGGGTGATAAGAGAGTCATCTTGATTAAAAATAAAATGGCCTGCCGAACTATAAGTCGATCCACTTTTCCAATTTACCCTACCCTTGGCACTGAATGGAGTATGGGCAATAGAACTATCTGCAGTAAAAGGTTCTTGCTGTGTAATCAATGTGTCAGCTCTTAGCAACAATGTATCTGATGATAGTTCATAGGCGAGCTTGGGCCTTTCTCCTTTACTGCTGAACATCTTAGTAATATCCCCATTCTTGATAGCACTTTGACTTTCTATTTTAACTCCACTCTCCTTATCTACGATAACAACATCACCTTCTAATCGAGTAGAACCATCAGATTCAGACCTTATATCATTTGCTTCTATATCAGTCTGATCATTGACAACCTTAGCACGACCAAGCGTGCTATACTCCTTAGTATTCATATTGTATCTGATGATAGGAGCCCTAAGCAATTCCTCATCCGATTTATATGTGGCATTACCTCTTATCTCTATTACATCTTCTTCACTAAAAAATATGATGGTATCTCCTGCAGCTGTACCTGAAGAATCCTTTAATACAGGATTAATCATGAATGTATAAGTATCCTCGACTCCATTGATATCAAGAATACCAGACGTTATATATTGACCTCCAGAACTCACTTGCACATTTTGACTAAGCACGCCTCGATCTTGCTTTAATCGATATATACCACCTTCACAATAGATCTCAATACTATCCTGTATGATCTGCGTAGGCGCTATGATATTGAGTTGGTCTCTCGAGTACAGATAAATGATACTGTCCGTCAGCAGTGTTCTACTAGTATCTACAAAACTTACATTCCCCTTTAAAAAAACCTTCTCTTCATTTTGATAATAATAACCCTCACGGCTCACTATAGTATCTATATCATCTATGAGTGTTCCCCCATTAAGGTATTCAGCTGTTTTGCTTTTCACATCGTAGGTCAAAGCGGTCGTATATAGCCGTCTTTCATCTTCTTGTAGTATTACTTCTCCATACAAATCAGCCACCTTATTGACTCCATCATAAAGCATCGAATCAGAATATATCTGAATTGTATCATGGTGTACTATTACAACATTAGAATACGCCTTAGCATCAATCTGATTGATCACAATAGCTTTGTCGCAAAACATAACCAAACTATCCTGAGTGAGGACCACTTCATGGAT
>CALHUZ010000285.1 GCA_938039305.1 uncultured Saprospiraceae bacterium | reverse complement strand
ACCAATAGTCATTTATGAAGAATATCCGCAATTTTTGCGTTATAGCACATATCGATCACGGCAAGAGTACGCTATCTGACCGCCTACTTGAGGAGACACAGACCATTTCCGAAAGGAATATGCAAAATCAGGCGCTTGATGATATGGATATCGAGCGAGAGAGAGGTATAACGATCAAGAGTCATGCTATTCAGATGTATTATCAGCATACTGATGGCGTCAAGTACACCTATAATCTCATCGATACACCAGGACACGTTGACTTTTCCTACGAAGTGTCTCGATCTATAGCAGCCTGTGAAGGAGCGCTACTGATTGTCGATGCATCACAAGGGGTTCAAGCGCAGACGATCTCCAATCTTTACTTGGCTATTGGTCATGATTTAGAGATCATCCCAGTCCTCAATAAAGTAGATATGGAAAGCGCGATGATCGAAGAGATGTCTGATCAAATAATTGATTTGATCGGTTGTGACAAAGAAGATATCGTTCTTGCCTCAGGTAAGACGGGCATAGGTATTAAGGATATATTAGCTGCGATTGTAGATCGAGTGCCAGCTCCTAAAGGTGATGTGACGGCGCCACTTCAAGCTTTGATATTTGATAGTGTTTTTAATCAGTTCAGAGGGGTGATTGCGTATTTCAGGATCATGAATGGTACAATCAAGAAAGGAGATGACATTAGGTTCTTCAATACTGGTGGAGAATATTCTGCTGATGAGATCGGTGTGCTCCAGATGGATCAAGTACCAAAGAAGCAACTTTCTGCTGGAGATGTGGGCTATGTGATCACTGGGATTAAAGAGTCTAAGGAGGTTAAAGTAGGAGATACCATAACGTTGAAAGAAAACCCTTGTGAAATAGGTATCGATGGTTTTGAGGATGTGAAACCTATGGTCTTTGCAGGTATCTATCCGATAGACAACGACGATTTTGAAGACCTGAGAGATAGCCTTGAAAAACTGCAACTGAATGATGCATCATTAGTATTTGAGCCAGAATCATCTGTGGCATTAGGGTTTGGATTTAGATGTGGCTTTTTAGGAATGTTGCATTTGGAGATCATCCAAGAGAGGTTATCAAGAGAGTATGATCAAGAGGTCATCACTACGGTACCTAATGTTTCTTATGTGGCTTATACTAAGAAGCAGGAAAAACTTACTATTAACACACCTAATGATCTCCCAGATCCAACATTAGTCGATAGAGTAGAAGAACCATATATAAAAGCTCAAATCATAACGATGCCAGAATACATCGGTTCGATTATGACATTGGCGATGGACAAGCGTGGCATACTTACTAATCAGACATATTTGACGACTGATAGGGTAGAGTTGACTTTTGAAATGCCCCTTGCGGAAATAGTCTTTGACTTCTATGACAAACTAAAATCGATCAGTCGGGGATACGCTTCTTTTGATTATGTGATGATCGATTATCGCGCTTCAGAATTAGTGAAGTTAGATATCAAATTGAATGGAGATTCTGTAGATGCACTTTCTTCACTCGTGCATAAGACGAAGGCCGCTTCATTTGGTAGACATATTTGTAAGAGATTGAAAGACCTACTTCCAAGACAACAATTTCTAATTGCGATCCAAGCAGCAGTAGGAGCAAAGATCATAGCTCGAGAGACCATCTCAGCACTTAGAAAAGATGTAACTGCCAAATGTTATGGTGGAGACATCACTCGTAAGCGTAAGCTACTTGAGAAGCAGAAGAAAGGAAAGAAGAAGATGCGTCAGATAGGTAGTGTTCAAGTGCCGCAGAAAGCATTCTTAGAAGTTTTAAAATTGAATGAAGGATAGGAGATGCTTCATATCCCTGGACTTTATTTATTAGAAGATGAATCAAAAGGTCGATGTATCTACACATCTATCGATCTTCAACCTAATGATCTAATTGAGATCTGTCCTATTATTAAAATCCCTTCTGGTCAGCTTAAGCATATTGATCAGACGAAACTTTACGATTACTATTTTTTGTGGGAGGAAGAAGGATATGAAGCTTGTATAGCACTTGGTTATGGTTCGCTCTATAATCACAGCTCCACACCTAATGCAGAGGTTATTATGGATTATGATGATGGTACAATTAGAATTGAGGCATCAAAATCCATAGAAGCTTCAAGCGAAATATTAATTGACTACACTGGAGGAACAAGAGGGATCGTAAAATTATGGTTTGAAGTTAAGGAAGGCTAAGTCTTAACCTTTCATTTTTAGTTACAAATCGATCCAAGCTGATCCATTATAGAATCGCATACCGATGGTTCCATCACTACGATTAGTGCCGTCATCCATATAGAATCTACCTTCTGCTATATTAGTCGGTACATCTGAACGTGCTACGAGAATTGGATAGCCGTCGGGCCCTTTGGGGCCTTGTAATCCTTGCCGGCCTGCAGGACCAGTATCACCGGTTTCTCCAGCTTGGCCACCTGGGCAAGATGGGCCTATTGGTGAAGCTTGTCCTATTGGCCCAGTGGCACCATCTGGACCTTGAGCTCCTCTTGGACCCGAGATTCCAGTCTCAGCTGTCAATGCATAATTAGCATAAGGTACTGACAAAAACTCTACGCGCGCCAGAGATTCATAGGTTCCACTATTGTTAAGATCTATTTCTACGTGTATCCAGTATCCATTTTCTCCCCAGATGATATTAGAAAACGCTCCTTGAAGTAAGTTGCCTCTTCCTATTTCGATCATATAGTGGCCGATACCGTTTGTCACAGTAACATGACTCTCTTGATAAACAATCTGTCCGTCACTTCCATTCTCATTTATCGAAATGCGTAGATTGACATCTGTATCAGTGATAGCAATGCCATCACTACCAATTGCTACTCCTTGATAGTTGACTGCCATCGGAGATTGGGCTGAAATTGATGCCGCAAAGGCCAACCAAATTGCAATTGCCATATATGTGATAGATCTCTTCATAACTATAAGTCTATCCATTTGTCTTCATCAAAATATCTAAATCCTGGAGTTCCATCGGAGCGATTCACACCATTATCAAGGTATATCTGTCCGTTCTTGGGAGTGGCAGGTGGAACATCAGTTAGCTCAAGGGTTTCTAATCCGCTAAGACCTTGCTTACCCATTGCTCCTTCTAAACCCTCTGGTCCAGGATCACCTTTTTCTCCTTTTGTAGAATCTCCAAAGCAACATGCATCTGGAGGCCTGATGCCAGGAGGGCCCGGCTCACCAGTCTCACCGATTAACCCATGTGGCCCTCGTGGTCCTGGTTTATTCATTGCAGAATAAGCATGAAGCGCATATGGTACTGAAAGTAACTCCGAAGCACCAACAAAAGCATAATCACTTCCTCCGTCTTTATCTATTGCCACACTTAGAAAGTATCGATCTGGTAAAATTGCAATAGCACTTAAACTAAAAGAACTACCTTCTATGTATGCGCCACGTCCTACAGACAAGGTGAAGTGTCCAGTTTCAGAACTTACTACCTCATGCCGTTCTACATACAATGGAGGAATCGTATCAACATCGGTTTTTATTGTAATCTTGATGCCAAGCATTTGATTGCTTATAGGACTACCATCGTTATTCATAGCCATGCCCTGATAGCTAAAAGCTATAGGTGCTTGAGCTTTTATGCTCCAGCTCAATAAGTAGATCAATATGCCAATGAGTAGTCTTCGCATCTACCTTCGAATTATAATTCCTTTGTTAATGACTCCTTCCTCTGTGCTGAATTGAAGAACATAAAATCCATTTTGTAGATTCGTTACTTCAACACTTTTATTTTGAATGTTAAGTCTGGTTTTTGATGTCACATCAGTACCAATATTATTGAAAATTTTCACTCGAGCATTTTCTAATTGAATAGAATTGCTTTGAAAATAGACTTGATCATCAGTAGGGTTTGGATATAGCGACACGATATCATTAGATAATACATTAGTAGTCGAAGTGGAAAGAACTTCAGAAACACATGTTAGAATAACAGCTTCGTCAGCGATACTGCAAGGAGATTTAAAATCTGCAATTGTATAACCGAACTCTACTGTGATGCCATTTTTGTCTTCGAATGATACTCCTTCTCCGTAATAAGGATCAAGGATGCGTCCGTCTTTATCTTCTATAAAAAAGAACTCAGTACCATCATCACAATCTTGATAGAACATACGTCCTTGTTGCGTTGTACAGTTTTCTATTCCTTGGACTCCTGTCTGAAATATTGATTGCAAGACACCTTGAGATATCGTTCCTTCTCCACTTGATTCAGAAGTGTTGATGGGTTCACCGATAGAGGCATACAGCATGATCTCGCCATTGGCATAAGATTGTCCAGAAGTCGAAACGAGATGTGGCCCCAGCTTCTGTCCTGAAAGAGTTATTGATATAAAACTCAGTATTAGAAAACTTGATATGTGGATGATGCGGCTCATAGGTCGATCCATTCAGTACCAGAATAATATCTCATTCCAATATTTCCGTCAGCTGTATTAGTCCCGTCATCAATGTAGATTTGACCTTTCCAAGGTTCTGTCGGAGCTGTATTACTTTTAACTAATACCATTTCACCTGATTCTCCCATTGGACCAATTGGACCAATGGGCCCTTGTGCTCCTTGAGGACCTTTAGGACCTCGCGGTCCGACAGGTCCACAAGGACTTATTGGCCCTTGAGCTCCTTGAGCTCCTTTCCTTCCTTGTTCTCCTTGAGGGCCCATAGGCCCTTCAAAGGCTACTTCTTCTGCATAATGTGCTAACAGTGCATATGGCACGGAGAGTAACTCAACTTCTCCTATCTGTTTAGCTTCTCCATCAGTAACCAACTCAAGAAGAAGATAAAAGCTACTTGAGCCCCAATCAATAACTTCAAAATCACTTGAAGGATTAGATCCTTTGCCAATGTCAATAGAAAAGTAACCGATTTCAGATGTAGTTACTTCATGTTGATCATTATAGATGGTTCTGCCCTCAGGAGAGGTAATGGATGCTGACAGGGTGACACTCGCCTCTGTTATAGGTGTATTGTCATCATTGAGTAGGATACTTTGAAAGTTGAATGCCTCTGATGGCTGGCTATGCGCGGATATCACGAAAAGCAAAACAAAAAAGAGTAAGACAAGTCTATACATTTCCGAAAATTACTCATTCAATGTACAAGAAGTTAGTATTGAATAGCAAGGAACATATAGAATTTAACGTCTCCTAAACGTTTACTTAAATGCCCATTTTATGGCTGATAAGCCTTATTTACAAGGGAGTGGTTAGTATCTGGCTTATCCGCCCAAAGGCTTTTGAAGGTTAAGGCCAAATACTTCTCATCCACTTATTTTCTCGATTCAGAACCGGCAAAACAGCTTTTGTCGATAAAATCAATTTTTCGCTTGATCTAGGAGTATCTTACTTTTAATGAACATAAGAAGCCGGGCACAATACTATGGTCAGAAAAATATCGAATTTGATATTGAAGGTATCGTGCTTTCAGAATATAGCTATCACGACCCTAACACTCCGTGGCATTATCATGAAAATCCATATTTCATGTATGTGTTGGAGGGTAATATGCTAGATGTAAATCACAGAGGAGACACTAATATTCCGACAGGAGGATTTATGTTTTACAATTGGCAAGAACCTCATTTGACTGAGAAAAAATCAAGAAAAGCAAGAGGCTTTCATTTAGAGTTAGAAAGAACATGGTTTGATAATCAAAAATTGGATATCAACCTATGGGAAGGAAGTAAAAACGTTGAAAACCCTCGACTACATCATTTGGTTGGGAAAATATATGCAGAGTTCAGAGCGCAAGACATTTATTCAAATGTGTCTATTGAACTCTTGCTTTTACAATTGTGTGAAGAAATGAACAAGAATGAAAACCCTAATTCCAAGGAGGCTCCTCCTTGGATTAAGCATCTTCAAGATATCATTCACCATAGTCATGAGAAATTGTCGCTTGATTTTTTGTCAAAAGAACTAGGTGTTCATCCAGTCCATATATCAAGATCTATTCCCGTCTATTTGAACCAAAGCCTTGGAGAATATATTAGGGAGCAAAAAATTAAGAAGTCAATAGGTTTTCTCGTAGATCCATCATTGTCATTGTCTCAAGTAGCATATGAGTGTGGTTTTTCTGACCAATCTCACTTTACCCGTACGTTCAAATCCTACTTCGGGTATACGCCCAAGGTTTTTAGATATCAATTGGCCAGTAGCAATCTTAAGCCTGAATGTTAATCTCATTCTATTTTGTCTTTTATGATCAGATGATCTTTGTTGTAAATATTAAATATGAAAATTTGTCTCAATATTCTGATAGTAGTCATGGCCCTCAATTCTATAGCATGTCAGAAGTCCAAATCTGAACAGCCTAATGGGAATGTCACTGCCGTTTCACATCATGAGCATGTAGGAGAGATAGCATTTACGAATGGCTATATCCCTATTGACGACTTCACAGAGTCAGATAAAGTTTCTTCGTTTGACCTTAGTGAATCGTCTAACCTTAGTATTAGTATATTCTTAGATCGACCACTGACCGATCATTTAGCTAAACTTGCTCCTGAGCTAAGTATTGACGATCTCTGTGATTCAGGAAATTATCAATTTGCTTTTTACGTAGATGGAGAGTTTGCATATGAAGAAAATTTGAATTTTGGTGCAGGGACCCGTGAGCAAAAAATGTCAAATACTGTTTTTTCTGTGCCTTTAGTATCAACTGAAGGTGAAGACTCTTGGGGAAGGTATCTATGGATGAGATTCTTATTCAGAGGGAAAGGGGATGCAGCTCTTAGAGAAAGAGGTGATCACCTTTTAAAAATTGAAATGAGACCTTATGTGATGACTCCAGATATTAAGGTGGGAGAGATTATTGCCCAAGGCGAAGTCAATCTAAACGTCGTTAAACCAGTAGCCGCTGCTGAGGATATTGCGATTCAAAAAATCCAACCTATGGATGATTGGCCTATTTCGAAAGATGCTTATGATCAAAAGAAAATAGAGCTTTTGAATAAGAAAATTGCCGAGAAGGAATTTAGGAATATACAGAGTATTGCTGTGATTAAAGATGGCCGATTGCTTATTGAAGAATACTTTAATGGTTCTAATAGAGAGACCCGACATGATCCTAGATCTGTAGGTAAAACGTTTGCTTCTACGATAATGGGAATGGCAATAGAAGAGGGCCATATTTCAGGTAGTGATGCCACCTTGAACGATTTTTATAATCTAAAGGAATTTGAAAATTACATGCCTGCTAAGGATGAGGTGACTCTTGAAAGTTTGCTTATGATGAGTTCTGGCTTTGATGGAAATGATGATGACTATGACTCGCCTGGTAATGAAGAGAATATGTACCCAACAGAAGATTGGGTAAAGTTCACATTGGATCTTAAGATGGCCGAGTCCAGAAAGATGAAGAAAGATTGGTCATATTTCACTGCTGGTGTTGTGGTATTAGGCGATATTCTAAATATGTCTCTTCCGGATGGGCTTGACATATACGCTGATAAAAATCTTTTCGAACCGCTGGGGATTAGAGAATACAATTGGCTCTATACGCCTACCAATGTTCCAAACACAGCTGGAGGAATAAGATTAAGAACGATTGATTTTGCGAAGTATGGTCAGCTCTACAAAAATGGAGGAACATGGCGAGGCAAGAGAATTCTAACTGAAGATTGGGTATCAAAGAGTTTGTCAAAACTTATTAAGCGACAGGATTCAGAAGATGGATACTATGGTTATCTATTTTGGAATGATGAGTATACAGTTCATGGGAAGAAGTATGAAGTAGCTTATTGCAGCGGAAATGGAGGGAACAAAATCTTTGT
>CALHUZ010000284.1 GCA_938039305.1 uncultured Saprospiraceae bacterium | reverse complement strand
GACGAGCCGCCATTACAACATAATGTTGTGTAAGCAGCCCGCTCCTTCTCCGAAATAAATTAGAATTTTAGTTCTACAGGATTATGTCATTTGTTAACAAATACCATCTCTTACTGCACGCACAGCTAGATCCACTGTGTTACGAGCGTTGAGTTTTAGTAGCAAGTTGCGCTTGTGTGTTTCGACGGTACCTTGAGAGATAAATAGCTCTCCGCCTATTTCTTTTGCGGTAAGTCCTTCGCATATCTTGGATAAGATCTGGAGTTCTCTTCGTGAGGGTTGAGCATTCTTCATTTTGGATAATGTTTTAGTTGTTGATAGTGAGTCTAATTTAGCAGGACATCCCTGTAAACCTTCATACAGTATTTCGCTATTTCCTTATGTTTTTTAACGTTTTATTTTCATATTTCCTTCATTATCAATACTTTAGATTCAAACAAGAAGTGCCTTTTCCTAATTATTCTTATCTATAGATTTAAATAGGTGTATTCACGTAGATAAATTCGCAAAATCATTAACCCATGCGCGATAGCAACTTAGCAGACTATCTCAATGCATTTCTTAAAGAGGACTGGAAGGGTTTCAGGACATTTACTCGAGCCCACATTAAAGATGGTTCAGATCTGGATATGCTCATCGAGCATATCTACAAGTACAATCAAAACTTAAATCAACCACAACTCGATACTGACTATATATGCAAGAAGCTTTATAAAGGGAAATCCAGAAAGACTGTTCTTAATCTATACTCTCAGGCGACAGCTCTTGTCAAGGACTATATGATACAAGATGAACTTTCTCGCGAGGACTACTTTCGTCAAATATTCCTTCTAAAAGCATATAACAGAAGACTGCTTTTTAAAAAAGCAGATAAGCTACATCTGCAGACAAGCGAACGACTTAAGAAGGAGAAGATAGACTTATGGCCGGCCTTGTATCAACAATTGATGGATCATCACTATCATTTTTCTAATAATAGGAAAACACCTAAATCCAAACCTCAGTTACATCTTCAATCGGCCATTGACCATGTAGAATTGTATCACAATCAAATGCGAGCACTATACAAATTCGATACCATTAACAATCTTAATAATAATAAAAAAGACTATAGTGCCATTGAAGACAATTATCAGTTTGAAAATGCTCCATCAACTGAACTTACACATGTTTTTAGTCAACTATCTAAGCTAAGAAAAGAACAATCGGACGTTGTCGCTTCCAATCTTTATGCATATTTTCATTCTAATCACACTCGTTTATCGGACATTGTAAGAGTAATCCTCTATATCATGGTAAGAATGCATTATGCAAAAATTGCTAATCGCGGTGACTTATCAGTTGTTCCCAAAATATTCGGATTACATAAACTAATGGCAGACAACGATTACTTCGTTAATGAAGCACAACTATCTTCTACATCCTTCATGAACATTATAGAACTTTCCACTTTTTTAGAAGAGCAAGTTTGGGCAAAAAAATTCATTGATAAGAATATCAATCATATTTCCTTTGAGAAAAAGAATCATGTGCTTTCTCTTTCAAATGCTTATATGAAGTATGCAGAAAAAGACTTAGAAGAAGTTCTCAATTTATTAAGCACATGCTATCCAAAGGATATTATTCTAAAATTAATGATGAGCAGGCTTCTATTAATCACTCATATAGAAATGAATCCTGGCAACACCTACTTTTTAAAACAGCGCATCGAAAACTTTAGGCTTTTTATATATAGAAATAAAAATAATCTTTCACTCAAAACAATCAAGGCTAGTAATAATCTTGCCAGAATATTGAAAATGATAGTTGAAGAAAAGGGACTTAAAAATATTGAAAATGAGATAAAGTCCGCAGATTATCTCAACTACAGGTATTATCTCACAAATAAGATTGAAAATAAAAGGTCCATGAATTGATCAAATCATGGACCCTTTTTTATTTATACACCGTCATCGTCATCATCAATGACTTTTCCATATCTAAGCATCTTAATAGATTTTCAAGTGAAGAAATAGTCACTCAATTCTGTCAGACATAGCTCCGCCAGGATGATGACTTACATGTCATCACATTATTGATGCAGTTATCTTGATACAGTAGTCTGCTTCACGGAATTATAATCTCTTTCGAATGCAGAGCTTGTGTAGCGAAGTGTCCTTCTGACAGCTAGTGACTTTAGATACATTAGAGACCATTGTCCCTATAAGCATTCATCATTCACTTGATCAGTTATTGCATATGCAGTGAATAGTGAGTACATATAGTAGTACCCGAGACTAAAAAGATGTTACCCCAGTGCCGAAAATTTATTTTAAAAATATTATCCTTGTATAACTGCAGTGCCATACAATCATCAACATTAACATTGGCCAAAGACATCATAGCAAAGGTTCGTACCAGCATAGCTGGTCGAGATGAAGTGATCAAATCACTTTATACCGATCCAGCTATTAAGAAGGCCGTCATAGGTACTTTGGTAAAATTGGGATGTAGAGAAGAAGAAGCGAAGGATCGCTTTACTGATGCCATCGTTAGTTTTATAAAGGCCTGCTACCGACCAGATCTCGAGATCAAATCATCACTAACCAACTACTTAATCGGCACCGCCAAAAATATATGGCTCA
>CALHUZ010000283.1 GCA_938039305.1 uncultured Saprospiraceae bacterium | reverse complement strand
AGTAAGCTAAATCCTTGAAAAAAGTATCTTTAGAATGATTCTTAGAGAGAGAGTGATTAAAAAACTATAAGCGATTACGTGAGATCCTGTTTTCAATATATCAGTGAGGCTATCAGCATCAACAATCGTTATGGTAAGGTCATTGCAGTTCTACTCCTCATCTCTAATGTCGCCATGATCAACAAGATCAATGCTCAATGTGATCCATCAAGTAGGGATCTTTGTGAAATAGGCAAGAACAGTGTGATACAAGCATGCTATCATGCACAGATCGCCAAGACCTCCAATGGTTATTCTATAACTGGTGAAGACCTTGCCCCTGATGGGGTTGCCTTTCAGACATCACTTACTAATATACCAAGTCCTGCTTATGCCATGCCGACGGGTATCGTTCCTATATGGGGAGCTATCGGAGGAAGAACGCAAGCTGTCTTCTTAGGCAGTGATGGACAGATATATGCAGTAGGACAAGAAGACTTACTCATAGACGAGTCCAACACGACTAGCCCTGCATGGAATGTTGCAAGACTCAGTTTGCCACTGGGAATAGAAGTATGTGATGTAAACAAATGGCAAGGTACCGCAGGAAGTGGCAGAGACAATAATAATGGCAATAGTATCAACGCCATTGCTACAGGTGATACAGATGGGTTTTTAGTTTTCTCAACTGAATCGGGCGAGGCATATATCACAGGAGATGGTGCCGATGCTATTCAGTCCAGAGCTTCTAATACTGATTGGACATTAATTGAAATGCCTTCGGGGATCTCAGTTGTCAATTTCGGAGTTGGGTATAGGACTTTATTGATTCAGGGAAGTGATGGAAATCTCTATGCCTCAGGTCCTGACACCTTCCTTGGAGATGGAACAACTGCTGACATAGACAACATCACTTTGTTAACTACACAACCCAACATTAGTGTATTTGGCATTACTCAGATAGAAGCAGGCTTTAACTCCTACTTGGTATTGGATGGTGATGGCACGGTGCATGTCTTGGGAGAAAATTCTGAAGGAGGTCTCGGAGTTGGCAATACTAATAATGTAACAGAATGGTCCAAAGTGGGAGCACAATGTGCGGGCGGTGAACTTTCCAATGTGAGCTATATAAGCACCTTATCAACTCACGATTATAGAATAAATTCTTCAGCGATATTAGTAAACGGCACTGTAAGGTCGTGGGGTTCTAATACAAAACAAGCGATCACCACAGGTGATGATATGCTCATACCTTGCCCTATCGTACCTACAGGCAACAATAGAAATGCTGTAGCAATATCTAACGGTGGACATATCTCACCATATGTGAATACATCTGTTCAAATTTGCAATATTGGTCATAATAGACAAGGAGCTTTTGGCGACGGAAATGATGAGGAGGGAGATTATGGCGAATATAACTGTCGCACGATTCCCGGTCAACCGGAAATATGCGGCACGAAAGAGGCAGATTTAGGATTAGAAAAAACTGTCAGTGAAACAAATATTGGCACTGGAGATGATATCGTTTTTACAATTACAGTAACGAACTACGGCCCTGAGGCATCTACAGGTTCCTTTGTTAGAGATCAATTAACTTCTGGTTTCTACTACCTCTTTGATGACTCCAATGGTGCTTATAATAGCAACACGGGTTTATGGAAAGTTGGGCCATTAGAAGTTGGGGCATCCACCTCAATAGACATAACAGTGAAAGCCATAGAAGCTGGATCTCAAGTCAACTATGCACAAATATTAGTAGACAATGAAGTAGATATGAATTCTACTCCGGGAGATAATAGCTCAGATCAAAATGATGATGATCTGGTCGTACTGACTGTAATCCTCTGCCCCATTGATTCCTCCACTATTCTACTTTGCCCAGGCGATTCTATTTCTATAGGAAATCAATGGGTATACGAATCTGGAACTTATGCAGAATCGATCCCACTTGGATTTACTTGCGATTCGCTACACTTCTCAAATGTTATATTTGTAGCCGATCCAGGTGAACCCGAAATACTCGCCAACTGCGAAGATTTAGAATATAGTCTCTATGTGGAACCCTCCTCCATATGGTCACCATTTTGGGATAATGGTGACACCAATAATGAAACGATATATAGTGCTTCTACCGAAGAAGTATTTCTAATTATGGAATCCGATCCCAATTGTATGATTGAACAAGTTGTGGCTTTACCACCTTTCCCTAATTTAGAAGACATTCCAATTTTACAGGACACATGCATTTTTAAGAATACTCCATTAGTGATAAATACGGGACTAAATTCTGAAGAATGGCAAATCCAATGGTCACCGTCTGAAATAGTACAATGCGACGATTGTGCTGCTGTGGAAATAATTGCAAATGCAAGCACGACTGTAACGATGCAATTAGAGCACATCTCAGGATGCACTTATGAGTCTTCATTTTTTCTAACAGTAAAGAAAGCACCTGAGCATATACAGGCACCTAATATATTTGCACCAAGTAGTACTTCATTTAATAATGAATGGAGTGTTAGTTCTTCTTCTAATATTTCTATTGAAGAATGCAATGTATATGATCGTTGGGGCAAATTAGTCTATCAATCAAAAGATGAAGGGCCAAATTGGGATGGAAAATATCATAACAGAGATTGCATGCCTGGTGTATATGTTTATGTTATAAAATATATAGACTCAGACCAAATGACACAAGTAAAACGAGGAGATGTTACGCTGATAAGGTAGAGCATATTTATAGCTTGAATGCAACCAAAGTAATTTTCGCTAATTAAAATAGTCAACTAATTACAACGCCAGTAGATATAACAAACGATACTATAACTACTTTTAGGAAAACGAATACCATGATAGGAGTAATAGCAACAATAAATATCAAAGAAGGAAAAGGATCAGATTTTGAAGCGATAGCTAATCAGCTTGTGGAAAAAGTCAATACCAATGAAGAAGGCGTCGTTTACTACGATCTCTATAAGCAGGATGCGACAACCTATGTTTTCCTTGAGCGCTACACGGATGAAGCAGCCTTAGGGATACATCGAGGAACAGATTATTTTAAAGCGCTCGGAGCTAAGATGGGAGCGTTCATGACTGGTGCACCAGATGTCAAGGTCTTGGAGTCCGTATAAGCGAATGGCTAACCGTAGTCTAAAGAGAATAAAGTAGATTTTGGACTTAGTCTCTATTGGTTTTGAAACCAATAAACACATCATAATTTTCCAATTTTAAAGAAAAAATCAACATGTCCCTTCCTTCCCTATTTGATAATTTAAGACTCCCTGTTATTGGTTCTCCTTTGTTCATTATTTCAGGTCCTGAACTTGTTATCGCTCAATGCAAGGCCGGAATAGTAGGATCGTTTCCTACTCTAAATGCAAGACCACAGGCTCAATTAGATGAATGGATTCACCAGATCACCGAAGAATTAGCAGCTCATGATCGAGATCATCCCGATCAACCTGCAGCACCATTCGCTGTCAATCAAATCGTCCATCGTAGTAATAATCGATTAGAGGAGGATATGGTGACTTGCGCAAAATGGAAAGTCCCGTTAGTGATCACTTCACTTGGGGCAAGAGAAGATCTAAATGTGGCCGTACATGAATGGGGAGGTATTATACTCCATGATGTCATCAATGATCG
>CALHUZ010000282.1 GCA_938039305.1 uncultured Saprospiraceae bacterium | reverse complement strand
ATTAGCCTGCTCGGTCTTCAATCTCAGGGTACTCAGTTACTTAGACAACCTACTTTATCACAAGACCATGTAGCATTTGTCTATGCAGATGATTTATGGGTAGCCCCTCGATCAGGAGGAGATGCATATCGATTAACTTCTCACGAAGGGACTGAGATATTTCCACATTTTTCAGATGATGGAAAGACGATTGCGTTTTCCGCTGAGTATGGAGGCAACATGGATGTCTATGTAGTCAGTGTTGACGGAGGCCATCCAGAAAGATTAACATGGCATCCTGGATTTGATATTGTACAAGGTTGGACACCTGATGGTCAGGTGATGTTTAGATCCGGAAGGATGGCCCATCCCACAGAGACTAATTCATTCTATACAGTAGGAATGAATAAAGCGCTTCCCAAGCCGATGCCAGTGACGCGTGCCGCTTATGGCGAAATATCAGCTGATGGTGCTTACTTGGCCTATACACCAATCACATCATGGGATGCAGAATGGCGTAATTACAGAGGTGGTCAAGCAATGCCTATCTGGATTCAAGATGTAAATACAGGAGCCCTGATCACAACCCCTCAAGCCGATAAGGAGAGGCACTTAGATCCAGTCTGGGTAGGTAAGACTATTTACTATTTGTCAGAAAGAGACTATGTGAGTAATATCTGGTCCTATGATATGGCTACAAAACAAGAACGCCAGATCACACAACACAAAGTATTTGACGTCAAGAGTCATGATGCTTTTCAAGGAGCGATCATATATGAGCAAGCGGGTTACTTGCATCTTTTGGAGTCAGGCGCTACTGAGGCAACTCAGCTCGAGATACATGTGAGAGGAGATATGAACTTTGCTATGCCAAGATGGGAAGATGTAAGTCCTTCAAGACTGATGAATGCGCAAATCTCACCTAATGGAAAGAGGGCTATTTTTGAACACCGAGGAGAGATTATAACGGTGCCTAAAAAGAATGGTAGCTATCGTAATCTGACGAATACTTCTGGTGTTGCCGATAGAACTCCTATCTGGAGTCCGAAAGGAGATAAACTCGCTTGGTTCAGTGATGCTACCGGAGAATATAAATTAGTAATTGCAGATCAGTTCGGAGAGATTATAAAAACTTACGACGCACCTGGGAGTACATTCTACTACCAGCCTGATTGGTCCTTAGATGGTTCAAAATTGGCATTCAGTGATACTCATTATAACGTGTGGTATTTCGATATGGAAACTGAAAAGTTTACAAAAGTTGATACTGACAGATATGCACATCCTAATCGCACAATGAATCCTAAGTGGTCACCTGATAGCAGATATATCACCTATGCAAAGCAGCAGGATAGCCACTTCAAGTCTGCATTTATTTATGATACTAAAACTATGGAAACACATCAAGTAACTGATGGGCTTTCAGATATATTGACTCCAGTTTTTGATCAAAATGGAGGATATCTCTATTACTTAGCAAGTACTGATTATGGCCTTGCGTCTGGTTGGTTAGACATGAGCTCTTATGATCCTTCTGTAAGTCGTACCCTTTATGCGACTGTACTTCATGCTGATGGAAGTTCACCACTATTACCTTTAAGTGATGAGGAAGATGTAGAAGAAGAGTCAGATGAAATGGAGGAGGGAGAAGAGGTAGAAGATGAAAGTGAAGAAGACGACTCACAGCCAATTGATTTTGAGGGAATTAAGACACGAGTTGTAGCTGTTTCAAATGTGTCAGGGAAATTCTACGGTTTGGACAGAGCCCCAGAAGGAAAGGTGCTTGTCGTTGGAGAAGGGGATGAGCTGAGCGGAGATGACTTATCAATTTATTCGTTTGAAGATCAAAAGTTAGAACCTTATGCACAAGGAGTAGGTAGATTTAGCACCTCAGCTGATGGTGCTTATATTTTGCATTTTGCTGGCTCATGGGCGATATCTTCTTTATCTGGAAAACCAGATCCATCAGAGGATGGCCTTTCTATGGATATCAAACTTAAAGTAGATCCGCAAGAAGAGTATAAGCAGATTTTCAAAGAAGGATGGAGGTACATGAGGGACTTTTTATATGTCGACAATGTACATGGAGCTCCTTGGGATAAAGTATGGGAATGGTACTCGCCTTGGATCGATCATGTGCGTCATCGTTCGGACCTTAACTATGTCGTAGACATCATGAGTGGTGAGGTGGCGATCGGTCATTCATATGTTTCAGGAGGTGATTTTCCAGATACTGATTTTGTAGGTACGGGATTGCTTGGGGCTGATTACAAATTGGAAAATGGACTTTATAAAATTGAAAAAATATATACTGGTGAAAATTGGAATCCTGATGTAGTGGCTCCGATGTCTCAAACGGGTTTAGATATTTACGAAGGTGATTACATCACTTCCATAAATGGAAAAAGCATATCAGCATCTGATAATCTATATGCTTTTATGGAAGAGACAGATGGGAAGCAAGTTAGACTTACAGTAAAGGCTTCACCGACATCCGAAGAGCGCACAGTCACGGTGATTCCAGTAAGAAGTGAGCGAAGCCTGAGATCCTTTGATTGGTTAGAGTCTAATAGACGTAAAGTAGATGAATTGTCTAATGGGCAATTGGCATACGTCTATGTACCTAATACCGCTGGGCAAGGTTTTACTTATTTTAATCGCTACTACTTTTCACAACAAGACAAGAAAGGTGTCATCATAGATGAGCGCAATAATGGGGGAGGTTCAGCGGCCGATTATATGATTGACATTATGAGCAGAGAGCTCTTTGGATATTTCAATAGTAGAGCTGGAGACAACCGACCTTGGACTACTCCGATCGCAGGTATCTGGGGTCCTAAAGTGATGATCATCAATGAACGCGCTGGATCAGG
>CALHUZ010000281.1 GCA_938039305.1 uncultured Saprospiraceae bacterium | reverse complement strand
CAACCATGTACAGATGGAGGAGCTTCTAATTATCTAAATAGCGCAGAGATATACGACTTTAAAGACAAGGAAGGCAATGAGCCAGATTCAGAGGATTACGATAGTACTCCTGATGAAGATGTAGACAATGAAGAAAATGTTATAGATGATGCTATTAGTGATCCTAATGACGAAGACGATCATGACATAGAAGACATCAAGGTGTACGACCTTGCTTTGATTATTTATCTGGACTCTATGCCACCTGTTCAGCCTGTCATTCCAGGTGATATTTTGAAGTTCGCAATTGAAATTGAAAATCAAGGAAATACTACAGGCACTAATATTGAATTAGTTAATTACATAATGCCTGCTAATTTGAAATTAGCAGAGATACCTGAAAATGTAAATTGGGAAGTTGCAACGGATGCTTCGAGTAGAGGTGGCTTGCTACAGGATTTAGTCCCTGGCGACAAGGATACGGTATGTGTCTGGTTAGAAGTAGTAGATGGCGCCATGTCTGATATATTAACTTGGGCTGAGATAACTAACAGTACTGAGATAAGTGATGACAATTGCTTAGATGCCGACTCGACACCTGATCCAATTATGGACAATGATTCTGGAGGAAATCCGGGAGATCTCACAGACAACGAATGGGACGGAGATGGCACCGGTGATTCAACCGATCCTATGAGTGATCAAGATCCAAACACGGATGAAGACGATCACGATGGAGCTTCCTTAGAAGTATTTGACCTGGCTATAAAGGCATATGCGACTGATGCTGCCACATGCGCAGTCGGAGATGTAGAGATGTTATCTACTATGGTATATAACCAAGGAGTAATGTCTGCACATGCGGTACAGATGTGCGCTACGATTCCTGTTGGTATGAGCATAGTAGAAGATTCTGGTTGGGAGATGACTTCTTCCGATCAAGCGACTACTATGATTGCGAGTATTAATGCTGCCGATTCTGCTTATGTAGCATTGCCAGTCAATATTTTGGAAGGCAATAGTGTAGAAGACTATGTAGTATATGTAGAGGTATGTGGTGCCGATGATAATATGGGCCGTGATATGTCTCTAAGAGATGTTGATTCAGATTTAGATAGTATCGTAACTAATGATACAGGTTTCTTACCTGATCCTAATTTTATAATTGCATGTGAGGTGACTGAAGAATCCACAGACAATGAGATAGATGAATCTTCAGACGACGGAGGTGATGAAGACGACCATGATGTGGTTGTTCCTTCCATTTTTGATTTGGCACTACGCAAGACAACAGATGTTGTTGAACCCGTACAGTGGGGTGATACGATCAGATATGATCTTACGGTGTTTAATCAAGGTAATATTGCTGCAGGATCATACAGCTTGATTGATTATGTCCCAACTGGATTAATATTTGACGAAAGTATAAATCCAGGATGGAGTGAAGGTGCACTTGGCAATGTATCGATCACAATAGATGATGATCTACACCCAAGGGATTCTGCTACAACTTCAGTTTTTCTAATTGTAAAAGTAGGTGCACATCTTGAAGATCTGACTAATTATGCAGAGATAACTGATGAGCATAGTATTGATGGAGAAGATGTCAATGACATAGACAGTACACCAGATGATATCAATGACGAAACACCTATCGATGATATTATATCTGATCCGGAAGATGAAGATGATCAGGACATCACTATTCTTCCAGTACTTGATCTTGCAGTAAGAAAGACATCAAATATAACAGGTGCTGTACAACAAGGAGATATAGTGACTTTCTATGTTGAAGTTATAAATCAAGGCTCGCTGCCAGGTCTTAATGTCACGGTCCGAGATGAGTTTTTAGAAGGATTTGAATATCCTGAAGAACTCAACCCTCAATGGAAATTTAAAAATGACCACTATGAAAATGCCGTAGGACTAAATATATATCCTGGCGAAATCGATACAATAGAGATGTTCTTGATTATAGCAGAGGGGGCTAATAAACGCAACATGTTGAACATCGCTGAGATCTCATATGTAGAAGATGAAGATGGAGGTGATGATACGCAAGAGGATATCGATAGTAATCCAGATGATAATCTTGATAATGACGTAGGAGATATCACTGGTGAAGTCGTGGATAATGAAGTGGATGATAGTGGAGACAAAGATGAAGATGACAACGATCCAGAACGACTGGTCAATTGTATTCCTATGGTAGCCATAGGATCAATTAATCTCAGTGTCAATGAAGATTGTAATGGATTCATCACACCAGAGATGATTCTTACAGAGGTTAATTATTTTGATGAAGACTATACGATCACTATAACTAATAGTAAAGGTGAGATTGTAGATGATCACTTTTATGGTGACGAGATCGGACAAGAATATAAAGTGTCGATCAGCATCAATGAGCCATCTTGTGATCTGCCTCCAGTATGGACTACGGTCATCCCTGAATACAAGTTGAATCCAGCTGTGATATGCAATATTGATACAGTGACGTGTGCGCAGAATATTGCATTTAGTGTACCTGAGATAGTTGGTAATTGTGGCGCCACGACATATGTCAGAGGTGCAGTGATTCGAGAGGATCTTTGTAAAGTGAGTCCGATATTTATTGCAAAAGAGACAGTAGTTTATGCCGCGACGGATCAGTTTGGCAATGTATCAGATACATGTGTTCAGGTGAGATATATCCTCAAGCCAAATCTAAAAGAAGAAGACATCAGTTTCCCCGGTGATACAACTGTATCTTGTGATGCTGCCATTTTTAACAATTCAGGAGAGATTGATCCAGAGATAGCCGGTGTCCCTGTATGGGATGGGGTAGATCTTTATTCTAATCGTGACATTCCTAAGAATTGTAATGTCTTTGCAGATTATGAAGACATTCAAGATCTTGATGTGAGCTGTCGAAGAACGATCATCAGAAGATGGACTGTAACCGAATGGAAGTGTGATGGTGGTTCAAGTGAATTTACGATGTTACAGCGTATTATGTTGACTGATGAGACCGCTCCGATTATAACTCTTGAGACAACAAAGATCGACCTTTCGGTAAATGAGTCTACTTGCTCTGCTTCAGTAGTTATTCCTAACGTGATGGTCTCTGACAATTGTCAAGCTGACAGCACAATAGAGGTTGAAGTAAGATATCCGGGAGGAACTTCTTTAGCAGGTATAGGATCTATCATTAGTATACCGATAGGTGATGATCAGATACTAGAGTATGTCGCTCGTGATATATGTGGCAATGAAAGTAGAGATACCACTTATGTAAATGTTATAGATAGAACTGATCCGATAGCAGTTTGCTTAAGAGACATGGTCGTTTCTATCACAGATACTGCAGTAATGATAGGAGTTGAGAAGTTCGATGAGAATAGTTATGATGCCTGTGATATAGTTGATAAGTGTGTCGTCCGCATGGATGATCATTTATTG
>CALHUZ010000280.1 GCA_938039305.1 uncultured Saprospiraceae bacterium | reverse complement strand
TAGATTTTTGAAACCGACACTTGGCTTAGTTGATCCAGACAATACGATATCGATGCCTCCTGTCATAGCAGCCGCATCGGGTTTGGATGTCTTATGCCATGCGATAGAATCATATACTGCAATATCCTTCACCGAGAGACCACGACCGCTGAGGCCTATCAATAGACCTGCCTATCAAGGAAACAATCCGATCAGTGATATATGGTCTCTAAAGGCGATCGAACTCACTTATCAAAATATCGTAGAAGCTTATCGAAATCCCCAGAACGCTGATGCAAGATTCAATATGATTTTAGCCTCAAGCATGGCCGGGATGGGTTTTGGCAATGCTGGAGTTCATCTTTGTCATGGCATGTCTTATCCAGTGTCTGGTATGGTCCGGGGCTATCAGCCAGAGGGTTTAGGGCTTGATCACGCCATTATTCCCCATGGGATGTCGGTGATACTCAATGCTCCAGCTGTGTTTAGATTTACAGGTGAAGCTTGCCCTGAACGTCATCTGAAGGTAGCGGGTATGATGGGAGCTGACATCACTTCCGTAAATGATATAAAACACGAAGCGGGCCCACTCTTATCGGCTCAAATCGTAAAACTTATGCAGCAGCTCGACGTTCCTAATGGGCTCAAAGCTGTAGGTTATACAGAAGAAGATATTCCTGCATTGGTCGCTGGGACATTGCCTCAGCATCGGGTAACTAAGCTTTCTCCAAGACCTGCTGATGCAGACGATTTAGAACACTTGTTCAAGGACGCTATGGTGGCCTGGTAGTTCTGTCAAAAGAGTCCAGTACATTAAGTAGCCAAGGATCACTCATCAACTCTGATTTACCTTACTTTTACCAGCGATGAATATCCTTCATGGAATAATAAATGAGGTTGTAACAAGTGATCATCTTTCGCTTGTCAGGGTTGATATCGACACATCTTTGCTTTCTGCCATTGTGATCGATACACCTGAGAGTTGTGATTACCTAAAAAAAGGGCATGCTGTTCAAGTCATCTTTAAAGAGACGGAGGTGGTCATTGGGAAAGGCGCAGATCATAAGAACATCAGTCTACGTAATAAGCTGACAGGAACAATAGGAAGTATAGAGAAGGGAGACTTACTGAGTAAGATAAGCATTATAACAAATGTAGGGCCTGTTGTTTCAATCATAACAACAGCTTCAGTTGAGCAATTAAGACTTTCAAAAGGAGATGTAGTGACCGGTATGATCAAAACTAATGAAGTGATGCTCTCTTCAATCACTACTAAAACTGAAAGTGCCTGATGATTGATTGGTCTCCGCTTATATTGACTTTTCAACTGGCTGTGGTAACTACGCTCATTCTGTTCGTTATATCAATTCCTTTGGCCAATTGGCTGGCCGATACAAAATCTAAATTAAAGCCTATCATAGAAACCTTGGTGTCTATGCCATTGGTTTTGCCGCCGACGGTTTTAGGCTTTTACTTATTAGTTGTGTTTAGCCCTTCTAATTCTTTTGGCCAATGGCTTGATGAGAATCTTGGACTCAGTTTGATATTTTCATTTGAAGGGCTTGTCTTAGCATCTGTTATTTATAGTTTGCCCTTCATGGTTCATCCGATACAATCTGGACTTTCTAATTTGCCGAAAACTATTAAGGAGGCTTCATATGTCTTAGGTAAGTCCAAGTTGGAGACGCTACTCAAAGTTTCCTTGCCTAATATCAAGTCTTCATTGCTTACGGGGATTGTGCTTGCTTTCGCCCATACGATTGGAGAGTTTGGAGTTGTGTTGATGATCGGTGGCAATATTCCTGGTGAGACAAGGGTAGCTTCTATAGCCATCTATGATGAGGTAGAATCTCTAAATTACGCTGGGGCAAATACGTACTCCTTGATATTATTCGCTATCACTTTTTTTATATTACTGATGGTCTATCTAATCAATGGCGGATATCTAAAACGATTCGACTCATGATAGATATACAATTTCAAAAGAACCTGAATGGATCATCAGGGAAGATGCTCTTAGACATAGATCTTAAGATTGTTAAAGGGGCATTTGTTTCATTGTACGGGCCTTCAGGAGCCGGCAAGACATCGATTCTAAGAATGATAGCTGGCCTCTTAGCTCCAGATCAAGGAAAGTTGAAAGTAGGTGGTGAGACATGGTACGATAGTGCTGTTAAGGTTTCTTTATCTCCTCAGAAACGAGATGTAGGAATGGTCTTTCAGGATTTTGCATTGTTTCCAAACTTGACAGTAAGAGGTAATTTAGAATATGCCAAGAACAAACAAAGTGATGGCGCAATAGTAGGGGAGTTAATAGATCTCATGGACCTGGGTGATCTCCAAGACAGTCAAACGACCATGCTCTCAGGGGGCCAGAAGCAAAGAGTTGCCTTAGCGAGATCTATCGTTCAGAAACCGAGTGTGCTTCTTTTGGATGAGCCCCTTTCGGCTTTGGATCCATCCATGAGATCAAAGCTTCAAGATTACATTCTCAAAGCTCATAAGGTTTATGATCTTACGACGATAATGGTTAGCCATGATGTAGCTGAGATATTCAAGATGTCTGATGAAGTTATTATGTTGGATCAAGGATGTGTAACTAAAAGAGGAAAGCCAAGAGAGGTTTTTGCAAATAATGAAGTCAGTGGGAAGTTTCAATTCACTGGAGAAATAGTAGAGATACAACATCAAGGATTTCTCTACATCATTTCAATTTTAATCGGCAATGATTTTGTTAAGGTGATAGGAGAGAAAGAAGAGGTTAAAGATTTGAAGGTTGGCGAGAGAGTGATGGTAGCGTCAAAGGCTTTTAATCCTATCATTAAGAAGTTACATGTTTGATCAGTTCTGGTTGACTCTACGCCACGATAATTCGATATTGAGATGCTTCATAACTCAATTCTCTAAATCATCATTTTGATTTACCTTACATTCAAATAACAACTATGATCTATAGATTACTCTTAATACTTACGCTCACTGTTTATATGAGCTCTTGTGCCACAAGTCAAGTCACTGCCATAGTGAAAGAAGTACAAGCTGAATCGCATTTTTCTCAGATACCTGCCTATCCTGAGTCTTATACGACAGGAACAGTATTGGGAAGATTAGTTGATGCTCTTGGGTTTAGGTACTATTGGGCAACTGAAGGATTAAGAGAGGAGGATAGAGCCTATGAACCAGGTGGTGGGAATCGTTCTGCTCAAAATGTCCTTGAACATCTTCATGGGTTATCTGAAACCATTGTCAATGCGCCTGCGGGACTACCGAATGTCAGACCAAGCGTGGATGCTCCAAAGAATTGGGAAGAATTGAGACAACGAACTCTTGATAATCTCAAGAAGGCGAGTGAGCTTTTAAAGGCGAGTGATTCAGAAAGCGTCAGCACTTATAAGGTGACATTTCAACGAGGAGAAAAGACTTCTGATTTTAACTATTGGCATATGATCAACGGGCCGATTACGGATGCTATATATCATGTTGGTCAGATCACATCATATAGACGTTCATCTGGGAACCCAGTTAACCCTACAGTGAATGTCTTTATGGGAACAGCAGAAAATTAATTTACAATACAATAAAGTGATACAATGAGCTACTTCACAATTCTTTTTATTTCATCTGTCATGAGCATGACATGGAATGCGAATCCAGATCTGATCAAAGGTGTTGACGATCGTCCTGAAATTGAAAAATTGAATGGAGCATGGGAGGCTAATTATAAAGATGGTGCTGATGATTGTAAGATGGTGACCATCATCAGCAATGGTTTTTTCAGCACAGCAGTCTATTGCAATAGTGGTGAACAATTCAAAGGTACTATTGGTGGAAAAATGGAGGTGTATGATGATCATGTTAAGAAGATCTATGAGTTTCACACCTTAGACCCATCTATGGTTAGGCAGAAAGAGTCGACTAATTATAACATTAACAAAGATGTTTTGAGATTTGAGGGTATGGACTTGGATTGGGCACGTATAGATAACGGTTCGCCTGGTGCTTTGCAAGGGGCGTGGTTAATGACGGGACGCAAAAGAGGTGGAGAGATTTCATATAGAAAACCTGGGGCAAGAAGAACAATGAAGATTCTTTCAGGAAGTCGCTTTCAATGGATTGCCTTCAATGATGAGACAGCAGAATTCAAAGGTTCCGGAGGAGGAACTTATACCACAGTCGATGGGAAGTATACAGAACAGATAAAGTTCTTTTCTCGTGATAGTAGTAGAGTAGGAGCTTCTCTTTCATTTGACTTCGAACTCGAAGATGGAAGTTGGCATCACAGTGGATTAAGCAGTAAGGGGAAGCCTATTTATGAAGTATGGTCTCCTTCAGAGAAGGCCATGGTGGCGCCTTAAATAATTTAAATGAGCCTAATCAAAGTAGTCTTGAAGACCTTATTATGGATGATTGTGACATCTGTCACCTTTCTTTCTCTAAGTTGTAAATCAGAAAAAGAAAACGCTAAAGAAGAGGGAAGATCTCCCAATGTAGTCATCATCTTCACAGACGATCAGGGCTACGGTGATGTAGGTTGTTTTGGTGCGACAGATATTTTAACTCCTCATATAGATGGGTTAGCTAAAAGAGGTGTGAAGCTAACCGACTTTTCAGTAGCACAGCCTGTTTGCTCGGCATCGCGTGCAGCATTACTAACTGGCTGTTATCCTAATCGACTGGGTATCCACGGTGCACTTATGCCACTAAACACTCATGGCATTAATCAAGAAGAGACCACAATGGCAGAGATGCTAAAAGCCAAAGGTTATGCGACAGCAGCTTTTGGAAAATGGCACCTTGGAAACATGGGGCCATTCAGTCCGTTAAAGCATGGGTTTGATGAATACTTTGGTATCCCTTATTCTAACGATATGTGGCCGAGTCACCCTTGGCAAGGAACGATATTTGATTTCCCTCCATTGCCACTTTATGAAAATGATACACCAATAGATTCATTAGAAGATCAAAGCAATCTAACTACTCAGATAACTGAAAAGGCTGTTGACTTCATCAAGAGAAATAAGCAATCTCCTTTCTTTTTATATGTTCCTCACCCACAACCACATGTGCCTCTTTATGTATCAGACAAGTTTAAAGGAAAGTCTGATCGAGGACTATATGGCGACGTGATCATGGAGTTAGATTGGTCAGTAGGGGAGATTGTAAAAACGCTTGAATCAGAAGGCTTAACCAAAAATACAATTGTAATCTTCACTTCTGACAATGGACCTTGGCTTTCTTACGGAACACATAGTGGTTCAGCCCAACCACTTCGCGAAGGAAAAGGAACTGCTTGGGAAGGTGGTGTCAGAGAACCTTTTGTCATAAGCTATCCAGGAGTATTGCCAGAAGGCAAAACTGTCGCGACTCATGTGATGAGTATCGATATTCTGCCGACAATTGCCCATGTCACAGGAGCAGAGCTACCATCACTTAAGATAGATGGAGTTAATGCTTGGGATGTCTTCATGGGAACTTCTACTAAAAGCACACATGATGCATACTACTATTACTATGCTACTAATGAACTTTGGGCCGTACGTCAAGGAGATTGGAAAATGTACTTTCCTCATAAGTACAGAACGCTTAATGGTAAAGAGGGAGGGGCTAATGGAACACCCACTCAATACGAACACAACACTTTGGAAGAACCGGAACTTTACAACTTGACTAATGACGTCAGTGAAATCAATAATGTCTTCTCCCAAAATCCTGATATCGTAAAGTCACTTTCAGCTTTGGCTGATGCTAAAAGATTAGAATTAGGAGATAGCTTTCATGAGATAGAAGGAAGTGGAATGAGAGAGGCTGGGGTGATGGAGTAACCTCTCTTCTTGTCCCTTCGACCGAAACGAAGTGAAGCGGAGAAGGCTATTTGTGAAAGTAACAAGAATTTTTATCCTAAGAACTAATAAATAGTCACTCCCCCAAATAGATTTCTCGGCTTCACCTGCTTCGCAGGCTTCGCTCGTAATTAGAAAAAAGAAAGGGTCACCAATATGGTGACCCTTTCTTTTTTCTAATTTCCAGATATCTCCGGTATATCCTGTCCCATTATATATGGCGCCCCCATTTTAATTAAGGCTTTTTCTATTGACCCTACTTGATTCATCACTTCACTCAGAGCACTTTTAATCATGCTAAATTCTTTTTTAGCAAGAGAAAGCTGTTCGCGATGCATGGCTGTTGGTCCGTAACTAGAACTTGAACCTCTATTTGCAACTGAGAAGCGAGATTGCAAAGATGGATTAGATCGTTCACCTATTTCATCTTTGATCGGATGACCATTAAGTCTAATACTCAACTCTTTTAATGCTTTAGAAGTGCTATGGATGTCCTTAAGCGACGTACCTAAGTCCCCAGTAGTTCTCATCAAAGCTGTCTTCATAGCAGATAGTTTCTGCTCTGCATGGCTCATGTTGTAACTAACTGCAGACATGGCTCCACGCATATCATTCAACTCTGTTCTGAAATTCTGTATTTCTGATAAAGGCTTTGATGGCAGGGCACCTTTTATAATTGGCTTCACTTCAAATGATTGCGGTGATCCAAGTGACGTGATTTCTCCATTATGTTCTTTGCTCATAGAGACAGTATAAGTTCCAGGTACAACTTGGTAACCACGATTTCTCCATCCGCCACCACCGCCACCGCGACTTTGCAATGAGATGCCTCTTTTAGAAACTGTAGATAGATCCCAAGTTGTTCTATGTATGCCTTTTTTATAAGGTCTGCTTAACCGATTGATGATATTGCCATCTGTATCAGTTATAGTTAGCCACAGTTTCGGCATTTCTTCGTCTTGCTCAGCCAGCAGTGCATCCCAACCTGGGAATGGGACATCACGATTAGAATTTTTTAAGTCCTTCTCTGACTTTTTACGTTGTGACTTAAGTCCTGTCACTTCATCATTGATGTGATAAGTGAAGACTGCTCCATAGTCTGGATTCTCAGCAGCATAGATACCTGCACCTTGATTGCCTATTAATGATCTTCTGTTGTATTGAAGTGCATCTTTGACAGGGTAAAGCGCTGCTGCCTCTGCTAAGGTTGTAGCATTCATTTGCCGTAGAGCGCTATAATCATCAAGTATAAAAAAGCCTCTTCCAAATGAAGCCGCAACCAAATCATTTTCACGTCTCTGAATAGTGATGTCTCTCAACGAGATAGTCGGAAGACCACCGCTGAATTTCAACCAAGAGTTAGCACGATCCATAGATACATAAACACCTCTTTCAGTCGCTGCAAACATAAGGTCTGGAGACACATGATCTTGTACTGTACGCCAGATCAGATCTGCGTCTTCCAAGCCACTTGTTGCACTTCTCCAAGTACGTCCTCGATCAGTACTTTTCACTAAGTAAGGCTTGAAGTCCCCATATTTATGATTGTCCAAAGCAACATATACTGTGCTGGCATCATGGAGATCGGCTTTTATATCATTGACAAATGCAGTGGCAGGAACGCCTGGCATAGAGCTCACTAAAATCTTACGCCATGAACCACCGCCATCTTCTGTAACCTGTACGATGCCATCATCCGTTCCAGCATATATCAATCCCGCTTCTATAGGAGATTCAGAGAGTGACGTGATTGAATTATAATTAGACATAGCTCCAACATCCCACGGGCTGTCCCAACTTTGTACACGTCCCATGATCGGTAGTTCGATTCTTTCTTGGTCTTTAGTCAAGTCTTCCGATATAGCAGTCCAGCTATCACCTCTGTCTTCACTTCGCCATACTCGCTGTGAAGCAAAGTATAATCTCGCAGGATTATGTGGACTGACTATGATAGGTGCATCCCAGTTATACCTTTCAAAGTCTTCACCTTCTCCAGCTTGTGGCTGGATGAATACGGTCTCGCCAGTTAACCTGTCTATTCGATTCATACCTCCTTGTTGTGACTCGGCATAAAAGATATCTGGATTGCCTGGCTCTGTAGCTGATTGATGCCCATCTGCACCTAAGGTTTTGTACCAATGCGCATTCCGAATACCTTCGCGCTCGACCGTTCTACTTGGTCCAGAATGTGATCCGTTGTCTTGAGTACCACCATAGACATAGTAAAATGGCTCTTGATCATCAACGGCAACTTTATAATATTGAGTGAGAGGTAGGTTATCTATAAAACTCCAGTTATCAGTATTGTCGAAAGTCTCATAAATACCTGCATCAGTTCCGATCATGAGATAGTTTGGATCGTCTTCGCGAAATACAATTGCATGATTATCAGAGTGCTTATCACGCTCTTGCAATCTGCTAAATGACTTACCGCCATTCTCTGATACTTGGATGCGAACATCCATCAGATAGAGTTTATCAAACTGATGTGGTGAAGCATATAATTCTTGATAATAGTGTGGACCTGTTGCACCTGATACGGCATCAGATTGCTTTGCCCATGAAGCACCCATGTCAGTAGATTTATAAACACCACCTTTTGTACGATCTAACTCTATGGCTGCATAAATAACATCTGGCCTTTGAGGAGAAACGGCTATGCCTATTTTTCCCATATTTCCAGAAGGGAGACCTTTAGAAAGTTTTGTCCAAGTCTTTCCTCCGTCCATACTTTTGTGGATGCCAGACTTAGGTCCTCCTCCCATGTAGGCAGCAACAGTTCTGTGTCTCTGCCACGTCGCTGCGTATATCACGTCTGGATCTCTTGGGTCAGTAGCTATGTCAGTTACGCCCATCCATTCATCATCTCCAAGTGTACGTGTCCAAGTCTTACCACCATCTGTAGTCATGTAGAATCCTCTCTCTCCGCCTTTATTCCAAAGAGGTCCTTGTGCTGCAACCCAGACAGTATTGGCGTCTTCTGGATGAACGATGATTTTTGAAAGGTGCTGCGTTCCTTCTAAGCCCATATTAGTCCATGAAGCACCATCGTCTTCACTGAGGTAAATGCCATCACCCCATGCCATATGTCTACCACCTACATTCTCTCCAGTACCTAACCAGATGCGATGAGGGTTGTGTGGATCAATTGTGATGCATCCTGTAGAATAAACTGATTGGCCATCAAATATGGATTTCCAAGTGGTGCCAGCGTTTGATGTTTTCCAGACGCCACCAGA
>CALHUZ010000279.1 GCA_938039305.1 uncultured Saprospiraceae bacterium | reverse complement strand
ACACAGGCAGATTCATTCACAATAACCTCGTCCATGGCAGATGCACATTCATTAGAGACAACTACACTGTAAGTCCCAGTAGTACTTACTACAAGAATAGGATCTGTTGATCCGTCAGACCAGAGGTAGTCAGTTGCATTAACGTTAGTCGCATCAAGGTTCACAACATCGCCTGTGCAAAATGCAGTTCTTTCTCCTAAGTCTATCTCAATTGGAATATCCTTAAAGTCCACATCTACTTCGTCTGAACCAAGTTCTCCGCATGCATCCGATACTATGAGTTCATAGGTGGCGCTATTGGTGACTGTATTAGTCGCTCCGGTGTTTCCATCACTCCAAGAAAATTCTAAATCACTATTTAATTGAGGATCTATGAGGTATGACTCTCCTAAACAAAGAGAAGTGTCAAGCCCAAGGTCCACAACAACAGCATTTCTGTTATCTAATATCAAAACGTCTATCGCTCCCACTTTCATGTCGCATTCATTGCTGACTTGTACAGAGTAAGTGCCAGATTGAGTGATTGTTAAGTCACTTGAAGTGCTGCCGTCTTGCCACATATAGTCTGTGGCTTGATCATCGAATGCATCTATGGTTATGCTTGCGACATCACAAGCGACAGTATCAGTCGGGAAAGCAATGTCGGATAAGGCGTTTCTATTTATTTCTAATTGAAAATTAAATTCTGATTTTTCATTATCGCATGGATCTAATATTGAAAAAGTAGGAGATCCGAGGATCTTCAAATTATAAGAACCGATGGGTAATGTTTCGAGCACATCTAATCGATATTCTCTCGAAAAGGAAGCCCCTAATGAGCAGTCGCCAGAAATCAGTTCTACTGAATATGCATTTCCTTGATCATCCGAGAGGCTGAAATTAGCCGTTGCAATTGAGCTACACTTGATCAGTTCAGTAAATGTAATGTCAAGAAAGTTAGGCGAGCATCCGTCAGCTTCTTCTGCCGCTATTGATTTTATTTCTGGTGGTGTTTGATCTATGATTCCAATGTTACCGGAAAAGCCAAAGTCGATCTCGTAGCCGTTAGTAGATTGTGACCAATTAGCAACGAAAAGTGCATAGGTGTTTCCCTGTACAACTGAAATCAAATCATTGAATGATGTCCTTCCTGAACCGTTGTTAACAACTATGTTGTCGCAATTTCCACCTTGGACGTCAAAATTAGATTGACCAGTAGCACCAGTTGGGCCGTTACAATTAGGACTATCGCCAGGAGCACTGCCTGAGGCATTACAACTGACTAATAAACCTGGATCTCTTCTTATATCTTCGCATCTCGCGTTGGTTATATTAAAAAGTGCCCAGTCATAGTCATCGTCTGGATCGTTAGGTGTAAGCAGAAATCCAAAGTCTCCTGATGAATTCACGGTAAACGTGTACCAGATTCCTCTGTTATCTTCTACTAAGCAAGAAAAATCCCCGTTGACCTCATTGGCATATTCTCCTGGGCCATCAAGAACTTGCTCTTCTCTATAGATCTGCTCACATACTGGGATAGCGCCTAGACAATCTTGTACAGTCGGGTTTTGAGCGCTTGCATCTATAGCCATTAAAATGATCCCTATAACTATCCATAACCTCATTGCTCTTTTTTCAAATACCATGTACTACCCTTATCAATACGTTTGATTAATTCAAAATGTTGGTTGATGCACGCCTAAAAATACACACAGCGTGTGATTATCATGGCAAAGAGATTATGCAGTATAAGAAACTTAAGGTAAAGGTAAAGGAAAACAATAGAATGCTCATTTGGAGTGGAAGTATAGCTTACATCGTCCCAGTGCGCCCGATCATTCGATTATATAACGACCAACTTTCGACCTTGTTTTTATTGTTTAACTTGAATATGATACCGTTTTCATCATATTCTATAGAATTTAGGTCAACATTACTGATTACACTTCCATGCAGAAAGTAGACATGGTAGCTTCCTGATGTTAGGTTGATCACTCTAGTTGGCTCACCATAATTTTTGATGAGTTCATCTTGAGTACTTTCTAAGGTAATCCCACACCCTGTAGTCTTGGCTTGTAGGTTGGTTGGGACGTATATTAGGCTTTTTTCAGTTCTATTCTCAGCTTTAATTTCTGAGGAGTTTTGATAAAGTCGGTATTCTGTATTACTTAGGTATTTTATGGATTGTTCTAAGTCGCTATATTCTGGTTTTTTAACATGGTGGTCGTACATCAATTTTGACTTATTGATTTTGTCACTATATACCCAAGGTGTTGCTTCGGTAACTAATGCAGTGATATTTTCTCCATTAACCCTTTCTGCATTTCTACATCTGATGGATTCATCAGCGGAGCTTAAAGTACTAGGTTTTTCAATATCTGAAACAATTCCATATTTCTGTAATGCTATACGCTGATTCGATTTCGCAATTTTATTATTCTTGTTTAGATGCAGCGCTCTTGCAAATGGTTTTACAACAATCGTATCTTTATCTAAGATTGAAAAAGACGGCAGAAATCCTTGTGATATTTCATTATTCAATACTCTAATCAGGTCGATCTGCGTATAAATGTTTGATAACAAAATAGCCTCTTCTGGAGTTTGTCCGTTTTGGTTTTTCCATCTTGTTCCTTTGACCTTGTCACTGCTATAACCCTCTATGCTATAGTTTCCATCATTGAATACTTCCGTACGTTTGGGGTATATACTTTTATAGTTCTTTACTACCTGTACTTCTACACCATCTATTGTTTCTATACTTACTTCACTTTGAGTCGGAAGTGAGAGCAACTTCTGAAAAGATTGCAATGAAACCCAGCTCACAGAGTCTGATTCTAATTCATCAAAATATTCTAAAGTTAAAGTTGACATCGCTTGTTCTGCTATTTCTTTGGCACTTGAAGCTGAGCCCAAAGCTTTGTTGAATTCATATACTTTGTTTTCTTTGCAAGGGTATTTAGCATACAATATGGCTTTGATAGTTTGGGCAATTGACAGATTTAATAAACCCGTCGCATATTCATTGTCGAGCAAAATAGCCTTTTGAAAGTAGCCCTCGGCTATTTCGATTTGTTCTTGCACTATTGACAGATTGCATTTTTCCGTAAAATATATATCTCGAGGAAAAATATCTGACATTGTACCTGACGAAAAAATCTTAAAATCAACAGGTGCTCTAAAGCTTGCATCAAGAGTTAAAGGGAAACTGTAGTCTGAGACTGGTTTTTTAAATATTCTTAGCGTCTCAAGGAGATAGATGACTCCGATATTATTATAAACCTCTCGGCTTTGGAATTTTTCTAGGACTTTTTCTAAATAGGGTATAGCATCTTCATATTGCTCTATAGCCATCAAGTAGTTTGACATTTCAAAAAGAGGGGTGAGCGTATTTAATTCTTCGCCAGTATTTTCTACTATGTTGATTCTTTCGTTGAGACTTGG